>NZ_QTMW01000016.1:0-138693 GCF_003604005.1 Bacteroides sp. OF03-11BH
AACCAAACCTCAAAGTGTAAAAGGTGCATTTCTTCGAATGCTTACTTAATACGTATCATATAGGCTGTTAATACCTGAAAACTCAAGTATTAACAGCCTGAAAACGAACTATCAACAACTATAATAATAACTACCCAACACCCATAGAATCAACATGGCTCCATATAGTTATAAACAGAACATAGTTATTGATTATAAATGAATTAACTAAGCTATTAACTCGTTATAAACAACTTATTAACCAATCCTGTATTATGACTATTAGTGTAACTTTTTGAACAAATCCCAAATCACAATACCGGTAGTTACGGAAACATTCAACGAATGTTTGGTACCATATTGAGGAATCTCTATACAGCCATCCGAATGGTTAATAACCTCCTGCTGTACCCCTTTCACTTCGTTTCCCATCACGATAGCGTACTTCTTGGTTTTATCCAGCTGAAGTTCATCAAACATGATGCTTCCTTCCGCCTGTTCTACAGAATAAACGATATACCCTTCGTTTTTGAGGTTATCAACAGCATCAACAGCGTTATTAACATACTTCCAGTCGACAGTAAACTCTGCACCTAACGCAGTCTTATGCATTTCAGGGTGCGGTGGGGTAGCTGTTATACCACACAGATAGATACATTCAATACGGAAAGCATCCGAAGTACGGAACACAGAACCTATATTGTGCAAACTACGAATATCATCCAGCACTACTACCAAGGGCAGTTTTTCAACCTGTTTAAACTCTTCGGCACTGATACGGTTCAGCTCTGTTATTTTCAGTTTACGCATACGTCTTTTCTTTTATTATGTTCTTGTCCACAAAGGTAATTCTTTTCAGTTAACAAGGTGTTGATAACGGTTTAAAACCTGTCAAAACTATCGGCAAAGATTTTGAAAAATAATTCTTGCATTATTCAAAAGAAGATATAAGAGGCATTCATTATGAACATTCCAAAAAACTAACCCAAAACTTTCTACACAGACATAAACATATTTTTCAGCACTTATCTGCCTGTTTATATCCATAAAGTTTTTAACTTTGCACATTATCAACAGGAGGTTAATAGCAAACTTCCATTTGACGGCATTTAACGATGCTTTCATTGATAATGAAGCAAGTAGAATAGGATATTTTGCCCTTTACATCAGTTCATAACCGACTCATAAAGCAGAAGTATGGACTAATAACTTATCCGGCAAGAAAAATCGTATTTATTTGCTAACATTATTAACAGGCTATCATCACTAACAAAGGATTTTTTTAAAAGGAAAGAAATAAGAATATTATTATGAATGAACTCATAAAGGCTATTAACGAGCTAAAGAAAGAAAAGAATGCAATCATTCTGGGACACTACTACCAGAAAGGGGAAATACAAGACATCGCTGATTATGTTGGCGACAGTTTGGCATTAGCTCAATGGGCAGCCAAAACGGAAGCGGACATTATTGTGATGTGTGGCGTTCACTTTATGGGGGAAACGGCAAAGGTGCTTTGTCCGGACAAGAAAGTGTTGGTGCCCGACATGGCGGCAGGTTGTTCGTTGGCGGACAGTTGTCAGGCGGATCAGTTTGCACAGTTTGTTAAAGAACACCCGGGATACACCGTTATTTCTTACGTCAATACGACAGCTGCGGTGAAAGCAGTAACGGATGTGGTGGTGACTTCCACTAATGCGAAGCAGATCGTGGAAAGCTTCCCTAAAGATGAGAAAATAATCTTTGGTCCGGATAGGAATCTGGGTAATTATATCAACTCAGTTACGAATAGGAATATGCTTCTTTGGGACGGAGCTTGTCATGTGCATGAACAATTCTCTGTTGAAAAGATTATGGAATTGAAGACGCAGTATCCCGAAGCATTGGTGCTGGCACATCCCGAATGTAAGAGTACGGTTTTGAAACTGGCGGATGTGGTAGGATCTACAGCTGCTTTGTTGAAGTATGCAGTGAATCATCCGGAAAACACGTATATTGTGGCTACCGAATCGGGGATTTTGCATGAGATGCAGAAGAAGTGTCCGCAGACGACGTTTATTCCTGCTCCTCCGAACGATAGTACGTGCGGATGTAACGAGTGTAGCTTCATGCGGTTGAATACGTTAGAGAAGCTCTATGAGTGTCTGAAGAATGAAGCACCGGAAATTACGGTAGATCCGGAGGTGGCGAAGAAAGCAGTGAAGCCGATTCAACGAATGTTGGAGATTTCGGCTAAGTTGGGATTGTAAAGAAATTTGGTTTCTATTATTGTTCTTGAATGAATAACAATTAGAAACTGTTTTAAAATAATTCAATTCTTTAAAGATAAAAAATCCTCCCAGTTTATTAACCGAGAGGATTTTTATTGTTGATTATTGAATCAATTATTTTTTATCTGGATTCTTCCGAACTTTGAAGCATCTGGAACAACTTATCCAGTTTCGGAGCCATGATAATCTCTGTACGGCGATTCTTGCTTCTTCCTTCTGCTGTTTTGTTGTCATCAACAGGCATATATTCACCGCGGCCGCTAGGCTGAATCTGCAAAGGATTTACATTATAATTCTTGATGAGAATACGAACTACGGAAGTCGCGCGGATCACACTTAAATCCCAGTTATCCTTGAATTGTACAGTGTTGATCGGTTTGTTATCCGTATGTCCTTCGATAAATACGTCGATGTCCGTCTGTTTGTTCAGTACTTCGGCCAGTTTGCCGAGAGCTTCCTCACCGCGCTTATCCAGGCGGGCACTTCCTGACTGGAATAATAATTTGTCGGACATCGCTACATATACTTTTCCGTCTTTCTCGCGAACGGTCAGCTCGTCAGTACTAAAACCAAGTAATGCATCTTTTACATTGCTCAAGAGATTTTGTACCTTATCATTTTGCGCCTTAATCATGTCTTGCAATTCATTGATCGTGCGTTCTCTTTCGTTCAGCTCATTTTTCTTCTGGCTCAACAGCGCATTCAGTTTTTCCTGTTCAGTCATGTTGACATTCAACATACTCTGATACTGGCGGATACTGTTCCCCATCTTGGTCGTATCACGCAAGAGGTTTTTGACTTGTGCCGATAGCTGGTTACCAACTTCGCGGGAGTTATTCAACAACCCTTGCAGACTGTCTTTGCTTGCGGTGGCTGCCATCTCTGCAAGCATGAACTTCTTTTTTGTTACACACGAAGTACACAATAGGAGCGTAAGTAAAGTAAATAAAGTAATTTTCTTCATTGTGTTTTATATTTTAAGTGGGTATGTATAATCAGCTTTGCAGAAACTCACAAAGCTTCTGTACAGCCAGTGCACGATGGCTGATTTGGTTTTTGATATCATTTCCCAATTCGGCAAAAGTCCGGTCGTAACCTTCAGGCATGAATACAGGATCGTAGCCAAATCCGGAATCACCACGTTTTTCTTTGATTATTTCGCCTTTTATCACTCCTTCAAAGAGATACTCCTTTCCGTCCAGTATCAACGAAATAGCGGTGCGGAATTGTGCTTTACGGTTTTCCTTTCCGTCCAGTTCGTGAAGAAGTTTGATCATATTAGCTTGGGCGTCGTGTCCTTCACCTCCTGCATAGCGGGCGGAATAGACTCCGGGAGCTCCGTTCAAGGCTTCCACTTCCAATCCTGTATCATCGGCAAAACAGTCCAGATGATAGTTTTTATAGATATAGGAAGATTTTAATAGCGCATTTCCTTCCAGTGTTTCAGCTGTTTCGGGAATATCTGTTTGGCAACTGATATCATTGAGACTTAGTAATTCCACTTGATCTCCTAAGATAGCGGCTACTTCTTCCAGTTTATGAGCGTTATTGGTAGCAAATACAAGTTTGCGTTTCATCATCTTATTTTTTGTTTTAACAAGGTTGTTCAATACTTGTCAACCAGTTATTATTTCACTTTTAGTTTATCGAATCCTTCGCCATACACGCCGATAACAGAACTTTGAGAGATAAAAGCATTTGGATCAATGCGTTTTACCAAACGGAAAATGTCGAGTGACTGACGTTTCTTGGCAAGTACTACCAATACTTTCACATTGTTTTTACTGTACCATCCCGTACCGTCGAGTACTGTTACTCCCCGGTCGGCATCTTTAATAATCCGGTCGGCTATTTCATCATATTTCTTGGAGAAGATGAAGAATTGAACCGATTGACGGGCACTGTTGATAATCCAGTCGAGCACAACGCCAATGATAAACAGAGTGACAAAACCGAAAATAACCCGGCGCCAGTCATGAAATATAAAGTAACAGGAACTGATAATGAATACATCACAAATCATAATCATTCGTCCGAGTGATACATCTTTGTATTTATTGACGATAGCGGCGATAATATCTGTTCCACCCGTACTTCCATTGTAGTTGAAAGTGATACCCAGACCTACACCGCACATGGCTGCACCGATAATGCAGGCCATGAAATCCTGCCCTGTACCGAGTAACAACGGTTTACCGTCCGGCGTCATATCCGGCGCTTCTACATAATTGTTCACCACCAACTGGAATAACCAAAGCAGAAAAGTCAGTGTAAAAATAGCATAAGTGGTTTTTATACTAAATCTTGGACCTAATACCCGGATGGCAAAGGTCATCAGAACTGCATTAATAATGAAGTATGACCATTGGATTGGAAATCCCGTTGCATAATAGATAATAGCTCCGATACCGGTAGTTCCTCCGGTAGTTATCTGATAAGGTAACAGGAATGCAGCCCATCCCAAAGAATAGCTTATCAATCCGAGAGTGATGTAGATATAATCTTTCACTTCTCTCATTACTTCTGCTTTTGATAGTTTATGCATAGGATTTTAAGTAATAGGATTTTATAAAGTATTAGGTATAAAGTATTAAGTATTAACCTGGCGGATATATTGGGATAGCGGCTACGGATAATACTTAATACTTATTACTTAATACTTTAAATTACAACGTTTACAATCTTCTTCGGAACGACAATGATTTTCTTTGGAGTCTTGCCGTCAATCCACTTCTGCGAACGTTCGTCGGCCAATACCGCCGCCTGAATAGCGTCCGAAGCTTCATCTGCGGCAAATTCCATATTGAAACGTGCCTTTCCGTTGAAAGAGATGGTATAGTTGACAGTATTTTCTTTCAGATATTCTTCATTGTATGCAGGCCATTGGGCGTCGCATACGGAAGTCTCGTGTCCCAATACGTCCCACAACTCTTCGCAGACATGCGGAGCGAAAGGAGCGAGCGTGATAACGAGCTGTTCCAGAATCTCTTTCTTGCTGCATTTCAGGTTGAAGAGTTCGTTTACGCAAATCATGAATGCGCTGATAGATGTATTGTAAGAGAACTGTTCAATATCACCTGTCACTTTCTTAATTAATTTATGAAGGCTCTTCAATTCTTCTTTTGTTGCAGGTTCGTCTGTCACCAGATATTCGTCCGTACGGCTGTAGAACAGCGACCAGAATTTGCGGATAAAACGGTGTACACCGTCGATTCCGTTTGTATCCCACGGTTTGGACTGTTCTACCGGGCCGAGGAACATTTCGTACATACGAAGTGTATCTGCACCGTATTTCTCAACAATCATGTCCGGATTGACAACATTGAACATTGATTTACTCATCTTTTCAACTGCCCATCCGCAAACGTATTTTCCGTCTTCGAGGATAAATTCGGCTGTTTTATATTCAGGACGCCATGCTTTGAATGCTTCCAAATCCAAAATATCATTAGATACGATATTTACGTCTACGTGAATAGGGGTAACTTCGTATTGATCTTTCAGGTTCAGTGAAACGAAAGTATTGGTGTCTTTGATACGATATACAAAGTTACTGCGACCTTGAATCATTCCTTGATTTACCAACTTTTGGAATGGCTCTTCCATTACAGACACACCTATGTCGTACAAGAATTTATTCCAGAAACGAGAATAAATCAAGTGCCCTGTTGCATGTTCGGTACCACCTACATATAGGTCTACATTTTTCCAGTACTGGTTAATTTTCGGATCAACTAATGCCTTATTATTATGCGGGTCCATGTAGCGGAGATAGTAAGCCGAAGAACCGGCGAATCCCGGCATGGTGTTCAGCTCCAGCGGGAAGACAGTTACATGGTCAATCTTCTCGTTTTCTACGACACATTTGTTTACTGTATCCCAAGCCCATTTAGTTGCATGTCCCAATGGAGGTTCGCCTGTTTCGGTAGGCAGGAATTTAGCTACTTCCGGAAGTTCAAGCGGCAGGCTGGCTTCGTCAATCATGTAAGGCATTCCGTCTTTGTAGTAAACAGGGAACGGCTCACCCCAGTAACGTTGGCGAGAGAAAATAGCGTCACGCAGACGGTAGTTCACTTTCACACGGCCCAGATTGTGCTCTTTTACATATTTCTTGGTTGTTTCTATCGCTTCTTTGATGGTCAGTCCGTTCAATGAAAGATCACAGTAAGGAGTGACATCCGGACGCGGAGAATTGCAAACAATACCTTCTTTTGCATCGAAACTTTCTTCGCTTACATCACAACCTTCTACCAACGGACGGATTTCCAATCCGAAATGTTTGGCAAATGCATAGTCGCGGCTATCATGAGCAGGTACGGCCATAATAGCTCCTGTTCCGTATCCGGCCAGTACATAATCGCTGATCCATACGGGCACTGCTTCACCTGTGAACGGATTGATAGCATACGAACCACTGAATACACCGGTAACACTACGGTCGGCGATGCGTTCGCGTTCCGTACGTTTTTTGGTACGGTCGAGGTAGGCGTCTACTTCTGCTTTTTGTTCAGGAGTCGTTAACTGTGCCACCAATTCACTTTCCGGAGCCAATACCATAAAGGTAACACCGAACATGGTATCTGCACGAGTGGTGAAAATTGTGAATTCGAGATCATTGTCTTTTACTTTGAATTGCACTTCAGCACCTTCCGAACGTCCGATCCAGTTTCTTTGGGTTTCTTTCAGAGAATCTGTCCATTCGATCGTGTCCAATCCATCAAGCAGGCGTTGTGCATAAGCGGATACACGCAAACACCATTGGCGCATTTTCTTCTGGATAACAGGATAACCGCCACGTTCGCTGACTCCGTCTACTACCTCGTCGTTAGCCAGTACAGTTCCTAATTCGGCACACCAGTTTACCATTGTTTCGCCCAGATAAGCGATACGATAGTTCATCAGGATTTCCTGCTTTTCTTTTTCGCTTTTGGCGTTCCACTCTTCGGCAGTGAAACTGACATCTTCGCTGCAAGCGGCATTGAGTCCTTCGTTTCCGTAGATGGCGAAGGCTTTTTCCAGTTCTTCGATAGGACGGGCTTGCTGTTCATCGTTACAATAATAGCTGTTGAACATTTTTTGGAAGGCCCATTGCGTCCAGTGATAATATTCCGGGTCGCAAGTACGGATTTCACGGTTCCAGTCGAAAGAGAAACCTATTTTGTCCAACTGCTCGCGGTAGCGGTTGATATTGTTGACGGTAGTGATGGCAGGATGCTGTCCGGTTTGGATGGCATACTGTTCTGCCGGCAGACCGTAAGCGTCATATCCCATCGGGTTGAGTACATTGAAGCCCTGCAGTCGTTTGTAACGGGCGTAAATATCCGAAGCAATGTATCCCAGCGGATGACCTACGTGTAGGCCGGCTCCTGATGGATAAGGAAACATGTTTAGTACATAAAATTTTTGCTTCGAATCATCTTCCGTAACTTGGTAGGTTTTCTCTTCTACCCACCTTTTCTGCCACTTCTTTTCAATTTCTCTGAAATTGTACTCCATAGTGATAAAGTTTTTATTTATAGTGATTTATACTGTAATATCTAATTCGAGGCACAAATTTACGTGTTTATTTTCAGATAACCACGATTTCCCTATTGACTTTCTTGTTTTTATTTTGTATATTTGAGGTCAATAAAATAAAGAAATAACAATGAAATATATAAATTTTATTACATAAAATTCAATAGGTTAATGTGCAAAATTGCATAACGAGGATAACGAATGGGCAAGAAACTGTGAAGGTTCTTGCCCATTTTTGTTGTAATAATTCTATTTCAGGTATTGAAAGTGTCAAAAAAGAGTTTATAATAAACTTGGATACCGTTTATAATAAACCTCTTCGTTATTTATTAAAAACTTGAATAGAGTTTATTCGATTTCGAGGTTTTTGTGTAAAGAAGAAAGAATGATTGCAATGAATAACTGGCATCTTCTTTTCTTATTTGGTAAATAATAGGTACAATAGGCTGAATGATTGTATTGATTATATTATTTTACAATATATCATTGTTTTGCTTGATAATCGATCATTCAATGTACAAAGCTCCTGTCGTCTGTTCAATCGGATCGGACTTATGAGCTAGTTCCGGATTGAACAGAAACCATCATTGAGTCAAAAAAAATGTAGAAATCGTCTGTCATATCATATAATTCTGTAATTTTGTTGTGCAAGTCCCGTAAAACTAAAACAGCATTTCTAAGTTAATCTTTTAATACTAAAAAATACATATAAGTATGAAAATGAATCTCCATTGTTTTGCGAATCTTATCCAGATAATGATTCTCGCGCTTTTTTTGAATAGCGGACTGATAAACGCAACCGAAGTCGGAAAACGTACTGACGCATTGGAAGCATCAGCCTGGAACGACTCTCAATGGATTTCCGCAGTAGACGCCCCTGTAGTGAAAGGACATAACAACGGTCGCGCAGCCGATGGCGCGAGTTGGTTCGTGTCCACCGTGAAAAACGAACAGAAAATTGTCTCTGCCAAGTGGATGACCGCTGGACTGGGAGTTTACGAGTTGTATGTGAATGGGAAACCCGTAGGCGGGGAATTCCTGAAACCGGGCTTCACACACTATGCCAAGACCAAACGTTCTTTCACCTATGATATTACAGACGTTATCCATACCAAGCCAAACGCCGAGAACATGCTTTCCGTACAGGTGACGCCGGGATGGTGGGCTGATAAAATCATAACCCCCGGAGGACATGACGGCATGATAGGCAAGAAATGTGCCTTTCGCGGTGTACTGGAACTGACTTTTTCTGACGGAAGCAAGAAGCGCTACGGTACCGATCTCGAAAACTGGAAAGCCGGAATTGCCGGTCCGGTGAAACATGCCGGTATCTTTGACGGAGAAGAGTACGATGCACGCGAACCGATGGGCTTCGAATGTGTGGACAAACTCTCCATACCCGAAGAGAACACCGAATTTTCTGGCGACATTCTGCCTTCGGACGGAGCGGAAGTCTATCTGCGTACAGATCTTGCTCTTGCTCCTATCAGAGCATATATTTGGAAGAATATAGAAGGAGCGAAAGAGAACGAGTTCGGTAAGGTGATTATCGCCCGTGAGTTCGCATCGGGCAAGGAGATGACCGTAAGTCCGGGAGAGACGTTAGTGGTGGACTTCGGGCAAAACTGTGCCGGTGTACCCTCTTTCGTATTCAAAGCTGCCGAGGGAACAGTGTTGACCTGCCTTCCCGCAGAGTTGCTCAATGACGGCAACGGTGCTAAGATTCGTGGCATGGACGGTCCGGAAGGAAGTTGCCATCGCGAAAACCTGCGCATCCCCCACACCGGTATTCGTCTGGATTACACCTTTGCTGCCGGAGATAATTATGTGACCTACTACCCTCATTGCACCTTCTTCGGCTACCGCTACGTCTCCATAACTGCCACCGGAAATGTCTCTATCAAGTCGTTGAAGTCCATCCCCGTTACTTCCATCACAAAGAAAATGGAAACCGGCACTATCACCACAGGTAACGACCTTGTGAACAAGCTCATTTCCAACACCTATTGGGGGCAGCTATCCAACTACCTCTCAATACCTACCGACTGTCCGCAGCGCGATGAGCGTTTGGGCTGGACAGCAGACACACAAGTGTTTGCCGAAACCGGTACGTTCTTTGCTAACACCATGAAGTTCTTCCACAAGTGGATGCGTGATATGCGCGACACCCAAAACAGTTTGGGTGGATTCCCCGGAGTGGCTCCCTTAGCACAATACGGTGATGAGAAAATGCGTTTGGGTTGGGCCGATGCCGGAATCATCGTGCCCTGGACGGTATGGAAGCAATTTGGTGACACGCAAATTATTGAGGAGAACTGGAACGCCATGGACCTGTTTATGAACCACATCAACGACACCAAGTATAACCACGAGACCCTCTGCGGCGAGAACGGCAACTACCAATGGGCTGACTGGTTGAGCTACGAACCGCTGGAAAGTTGTAACGGACTGGCTTTCTCTCCCCAAGGTCCGCTTCCTGATGCTATTAGTTACTGGAACTATTTGAGCGCTTCCTATTGGGTGATAGATGCTTTCATGATGCGAGACATGGCTGCCGTCACCGGTCGCAATGCCTCCAAGTACCAACAAATGGCTGATTCAGCAAAGGTATACATCAAAGAGAACTTCCTCAATGAGGACGGCACCTTCAAAACCGCCATCCTCAACACTATGCAAACTCCTGCCTTGTTTGCCCTAAAGAACCAGCTTTTGGAAGGCGAACCCAAAGCGAAGATGATAGACCGCCTGCGTGAAAACTTCGCACAGCACGATCTTTGCTTGCAGACCGGATTCTTGGGCACATCCATCCTCATGGCCACCCTCACGGAGAATGGCATGGAAGACATTGCCTATGAACTCCTCTTCCAACGTAAGAACCCAAGCTGGCTATACTCTGTGGACAATGGAGCCACCACCATTTGGGAACGGTGGAACAGCTATATGATAGACAAAGGAATGGGACCACGCGGTATGAACAGCTTCAATCATTATGCCTACGGATGCGTATGTGAATGGATTTGGGAAACTGTTGCCGGCATTGCAGCCGATCCTACTACTCCCGGCTTCAAGCACATCATTATGAAGCCCATTCCAGACAAGCGATTGGGACACGTAACTGCCGAATACCGTTCCGCCGCCGGACTCATCAAGAGCGCCTGGAAATACGAAGGAGATACCTGGATTTGGGAATTCACCATTCCTAAGGGTGTTACCGCTACCGTAACCCTTCCCGGAGAGATGAAGTCAAAGGAGTATAGAAGTGGAACTTACAAGGTGACCAAATAGTTCTTCATATAAGAATTTGATAGTAAGGAGATGTATCGGAACTCTCTTTTAACGTGATTACCCTCATTACAGATAGCTGTGATGAGGGTAATTCTTCATTTTTACAATATATGGTTATATCTTGTCTTTCTCTTCTTTTTCTATCATCTCGTCGTAATACGTCATGCGTGCAGCACATTCCCGGATAGTCACTTCGCGCAGCACCTCTGTTCGTGCCAGCATATACTCGTATTCCTCTTTGTTAACGGTGAACAGCCGGTTGTATCGCGCTTCGATATATGCCCTGCATAATTTATCAAACGCTTTATTTTCTTCGGGAGTATTGGTAGGAAACACATTAGCAAATCCTCGTGAACAGCTTCTGACCATCGCTCCCAGTACTTTCAATTCATGAGATTTAGGGCGAATACCGCTATACACAAGAGTAAACGTTTTGTAGTAACGTTCGCAGGCTTGATGTAATAAGAAAGAGCCATATTTAAAATTACCTTTTTCGTAAGCAGTATGCCCCGAATCTAGAAAACATTCTCCCATGTAGAAACATTCTTCATATTCTTCCTCTGCATATTGCTTAATCTCCCGATACGGCAACTTCTCAGGTTTACCAATCTGAAACGTACCATTGTCATACAGTAGAATTCCGTCTTTTATAATTTCATAAAAGAAATAATGCTTCCTTCTTATAGCTCGATTAATGGTCACTGGAGTTTCTACAATAATATTAGGCGGTGCCGGATGCCGCTTTCCTTCCATTCTTGTATCATATTTAGGAACGATCACCTCGCGCGCATGCCTCTCTGCTTTATTTGCGTCTCTCGTATCACATATCACCAGAATATCCAAATCACTTTGGTAGTAAGTAGTTACTCCACGTTCGTCGTATGTTTCATCCCAGATGACATATTTTCCCCGCGCATAACTTCCATACAAGATAATCATACGCACATTCGTAAGATTCGACAATATCAGCTCTTGCAACACCGCCAACTCTTCTTGCGTGCGTTTGGGCAAACGTTTTATTGATCTTTTCATATTGTTAGCCTATCTGTTTTTTGCATAATGCGCTTGTAATGCGAGTGCCTTTTTTGTATTAAACCTCTTCGCATATCGGCATATCCATTCCTTTGTATACCACCACAATCTTATGAAGCTGTGTAGTGGCGACTGCTCTCTTCACCGTATCAGTGTCAGCATAGCGATTGGCTTGGTCAATAGCTTCCAGCCGTAGTTCTTCCACGCGGCTTTCAGGGTCTTTATACTTGGCATACTTCAGTTCTACAATATAGCTGTGCTTCATGTCTGAATAGATATCCAGTAGCGGACAGAGGAAAATGTCGACATAACCTGCCTGTGTGTCCTGTTCGGAAATAGGACGGTAGAAACGGTTTTGTGCCGTCATGGCAAGCGTAAAGCCGTGGACAAAAAATTCACCTTTCTGCTTGTCGCGCTGGGAAGTGTAGTGTTTCAGGCAGTCAGCAATATAACCGAAATAGGCTTTCCAATCGCCATCGTAGGCAAGAGCACTGGCAAGTTCGTTTTTCTCGTAACTACTGAAATTGAGTTCGGCTTCGTTGTAGGTACTCAGCAGATAGGTGTATATTTGTTCGCGGACTACCTGGTTGGGGATGGTGAGTTTGGTCCTTCCTTCATACGTGCCACTAATGGTGAGCATACCGAAATAGTAGAGCAGGCTCACAAAGTTGTCGGGGTTGGTGATATTGACGGCAGGAAAACCTTTTTTCAGTTCTCCGGTCACGTAGCCTTCGCTCACCAATGTCTGGATGATGGAGGCATCATGGGCAAACTCTTTGTCCTTCCGGATGAGCATACGTAATTTTTCGTAGTCGATACGGATATTGTCTTCTACCATATCCCGGGGGGCTTTGCCTCGTTGAATATAATTCTTGACGAAGTAGAGTACCATGTTAGAGTTGTACATAGTAGTTTCACCGTAACATTCTTCTGCAAAGCAGTAGTTGTCATACCAGGGTTTCATGATTTCTATCAGTTCGTCCACACTGTGGTTGAATGGACTGGTGGTGGAATAGTAAGTGAGCATTTGGCGCACTTCTTCTTCCGTAAAACCTATCATCTCGTTGAATTCCGGCGTGAGCGAGTAGTTGGTTCCGATGTTGAAACCACTTGTGAGGTCGTCCATTGTCACGGGACTTACGCCGGTAATGAAACAACGCTCAATGCTGGAATAAGTTCCGGCTTTGATTTTATTGAAAAAAGCGCGCAGATAACTTTCGCTATGTGTTTCGTCCGTATAGCGGTGCAGGCTTTCTATATCCGAGAGGATGGCATTGGTGAAGTGGTCGTATTCGTCGATAAAAAGATAAATTCTCTGTCCGACACGTGCACATGCCTGATAGAGAAAGTCCAGTTGCTCCACTGCTCCTTCTTTTTTGTCGAGTTCTTCCTTGATGCCTTTGGGGAGAAAGTCGGCGTAAATGTCACAGAAATAGTCGAACATTGTTTGGCAATGCGCGTCCAATCCCTTGCGGTAGTTGTGTAGTTCGCCTACTATTCCGGAGAAGTTGAGGTATAGTACCAGATAGCTGTTCCGGTCGCGTGTAGGGTGCTTTCCGATGTAAAGGTCGCCAAACAGCGCTTCGAACTTATCCTTGGCAAGTATATCATAATAGTGCTGCAACATATTTACTGTGAGACTTTTGCCGAAACGGCGCGGGCGAATAAAGAAGAAAAACTTGTCCGCCTCTTCTATCATAGGTATAAACCGGGTTTTGTCCACATAATAACAGTCGTCACGGCGGATTACTGCAAAGTTCATCATGCCGTATGGGATACGTTTCCTGTCCGGAGCTATATATTCTTCCATAATTTATACCTTATTTTAGGAGTTTTCTTTGAACATAAACAAAGGTACGGGCTTTTTGTTATTTCTCCAAACAAACGTTCCATAACTTCTCTTCATCTTTGTTTTCCATGTACTTAGCCAGATACTTACTAAGAAAATGTCTCTCGTTCTTATTGTAATTCAAAGTAAAAACAATACCTTTGCTA
The DNA here is from genome assembly GCF_003604005.1 of Bacteroides sp. OF03-11BH. Taxonomy (NCBI): domain Bacteria; kingdom Pseudomonadati; phylum Bacteroidota; class Bacteroidia; order Bacteroidales; family Bacteroidaceae; genus Bacteroides; species Bacteroides sp. OF03-11BH. Next base: position 14,079 of record NZ_QTMW01000016.1, read on the forward strand.
TGTTCTAATTTGAAAGGAGAATAATCATGGATAATCATTTAGAAGATAGATATATACGGTTTGACTGGGCCATTAAGCGGCTGTTGCGTCAAAAGGCGAATTTTGGAGTTCTCGAAGGTTTCCTTACAGTCTTTCTTGGTGAGAAGGTGACCATTCTGGAAATACTGGAAAGCGAAAGTAACCAACAGAGTATCGATGATAAATTCAATCGTGTAGATATCAAAGCTCGCAACAGTAAAGATGAAATTATTATTATTGAAATACAAAATACACGTGAGCTTTACTATCTCGAACGCATTCTTTATGGGGTAGCTAAAGCCATTACAGAGCATATCTCGCTCGGAGAAACTTACTATCATGTAAAGAAGATATATTCCATTAGTATTCTTTATTTTGATATCGGCATAGGCAGCGACTATTTATATTACGGCCAAAATAATTTTATCGGTGTGCATACCGGTGATAAGCTGCAAGTGAATGTCAAGGAAAAGAATGCGATTGTTACCCGCATGCCCGCCGAAATCTTTCCCGAATATGTACTTATCCGTGTAAATGAGTTTGATAAGGTAGCTGTTACTCCAATGGAAGAATGGATGCGATATCTGAAGAGTGGTGTGATACGCCCGGATACCACTGCTCCCGGATTAGAAGAGGCAAGAGAGAAACTGAAATATTACTCTATGACCCCACAAGAACGCATGGCATACGATGAACACCTCTCTGCGGTAATGATTCAGAATGATGTAATTGATTCAGCAAAGTTGGAAGGAAGATTAGAAGGGAGATTAGAAGGAAAAATAGAAGGGAAATTGGAAGGTATTGAGCAAGAGCGTCTCTCTAATGCCCGGAAAATGAAGAACAAAGGATTGGACAGCACGATGATTGCTGATATCACCGGATTAAGTCTTGACGAGATTGCCAAGTTATAAAGGCATGTTATAATATGAAACTGACGCAGGGATACTATCATCTGATAGCCATACTGACCGTTGCCATCTGGGGACTGACCTTTATATCAACCAAAGTACTGATTAATCACGGACTGACCCCACAGGAGATATTCTTTTATCGTTTTCTCATTGCTTATCTGGGCATTTGGGTGATTTCTCCCAAACGTCTGTTTGCGGGTAATTGGAAAGACGAACTTTGGTTGATGGCAGGAGGTTTCTTTGGTGGTTCACTCTATTTCTTTACAGAGAATACAGCTTTGGGGATCACACAAGCATCCAATGTCGCTTTCATCATTTGCACAGCTCCCCTGCTTACTACTATTCTTTCCCTTCTCTTTTATAAGAGTGAAAAAGCCACCAAAGGTTTGATTTATGGCTCCATATTAGCTTTAATCGGGGTGGGACTGGTGGTCTTTAACGGTAGTTTTGTACTCAAATTATCTCCGGTAGGGGATTTGCTCACTTTACTTGCCGCCCTGTCGTGGGCATTTTATAGTTTGGTGATAAAGAAAATGACAGGGCGTTACCCCACAGTATTTATCACCCGCAAAATATTCTTTTATGGAGTATTAACCATACTTCCCGCCTTTCTTCTTCATCCGCTGCAACCTGATTTCGATGTACTTTTAAAACCGGTTGTATTATCCAATCTCTTATTTCTGGCCGTCCTGGCATCCTTGGTTTGTTATGTCCTCTGGAATGTGGTATTGAAACAGTTGGGAACCGTTAGAGCCTCCAATTATATCTATCTCAATCCGTTGGTAACAATGGTGGCATCCGTAATCATTCTTCACGAACAAATCACATGGATTACATTATTGGGAGCAGGTTGCATTATTTTTGGAGTCTATCAGGCAGAGAAAAAGTGGAAGAGTAAAACTTGTATTTAGTTTGTATTGTTATTTTTTATGTATTCGGAAGGCACATATCCGAACTCTTCCTTGAAATATTTTGCAAACTGCTTGGGAGAAAGTCCTATTTGATAAGCTATTTGGGAAACATTCAGCTGACTTTGCTCCAACAGTTGTTTTCCGCGTTTGACACGTAGTATTCGTATAAACTCGAGAGGAGATTTGCCGGTAATCATTATTAGTTTCTTATAAAGATGTCCGCGGCTCATCCCTACATAAGAACTTAGTTCTTCAACAGAAAATTCGGAATTATCCATATTCTCTTCAACTGCACGGATCGCTTTTTCTATAAGTTGTTCGTCCAGGGAACTTACGGTTATTTCACTCGGAGATATGTCAATGGTTTTGAACTTCTCGTGGTTGTTTTTCGTCCATTTTAGTATCTTTTGAATACGCAGAAGAAGTATTTCCAGATTGAATGGCTTAGTAATGTAATCGTCTGCTCCTTCTTTTAATCCGCTTAATTCATGTTCATCGGCTGTGCGTGCTGTTAGTAGAATTACAGGAATATGAGAATAACGGATATCTGTCTTTATTTTACGACATAGTTCCATTCCGTCCATTTCCGGCATCATAACATCGCTGATGACAATCTGTATGGATTGGTGGGCAAGTATTTCCAATGCTTCTTTTCCATTAGGCGCGTCAAATACTTGATAAGTGTCTTTAAGGCAGTTGATGAGAAAGTTACGGAAATCGTCATTATCTTCAACTATTAATAGGGAAGTTTTATGAGCATCTGTTGTGTCGGACACCTCATCAACCGCTTCTTTCCGAATTTCAGTGTCATTTTGTTTTTCATCATTGACTGCATAATTGTGAGTGACAGGGAGAGTGATGGTAAATATTGTTCCTTGAGGAATATGATTTTCCACTGTGATTGTCCCGTGATGCATAGCGACATACTCTTTCACAATATGCAGACCGATACCGTTTCCTACATAGGTAGTGGTAGAATGTTTTTCTTGAAAGAAACGGTCGAATATTTTATCTTTGTTTTCGTCTTTGATGCCGATTCCGGTATCTGCAACTTGTATTTGTACATTCTCTATTCCGTTGGCTGTTATCTTGGCCAACGTAACGGTGACTTCTCCATTTTCGTAATTGTATTTTACTGCATTGGATAAAAGGTTAAGAAGGATACGTTGTATCTTGTTACGGTCAAAATCCATATCCATTTTCGTTTCGTTTATGTGTAGACGGATGTTTATGCCTTTTTTGACGGCTTGTGGGATAAAGGAACCGCATACTTCTTTTACGAAGTCCGAAAGATTACCGTGGGAAAGCATTAACTGCGTTTTCTGTTGGTCTAATTTCCGGAAATCGAGCAATTGGTTTACTTCATTTAAAAGAGTTTCCGAATTTCGGTGTATCAGTTCCAGCTCTTCTTTTACTCCTTTCTCCAGATTAGAAGACAACAATTTTTCTAAAGGAATGATTATCAACGATAAAGGAGTGCGTAAATCATGACTGACATTCGTGAAAAAGCGCATTTTGGCTTCATCCATCTCATGTTGCTGGATTATCTCCATTTCACGCTTTTGCTGGCTAAGGTTGCGGATGTGCTTACGTTTCATTTTCAGGAAGAAGAAAATGATAACACCTGCTAGAAGTAGGGTATAGCCTATATATGCCGGGACGGACAACCAAAAAGGAGGTAAGACATGTATCGTAAGGCAACTGGCTTTACTGTTCTTATAGCTGTTATTATTTTCGTATACTTTTACTTCCAATTGATAGGTTCCGGGAGAAAGCTTATTAAAGTAAATCCGGTTTCCTTCCAGTTTAACCCACTCTTCGTCTTTGTTCAAACGATAAGCATATTGTAATTTATGCAAGGAGTTGTAGTCCATGGAAGAAACCTCTAATGCAAAGTTACTGTCGGAATAGTCCATGGTTATTTCATTCAGCAATTGGATATTTTTGTGGAGTAATATACGTCCATTACTGTTTTTACTGCCTACTTCCATGCGCTGGTTGGCAAGGTAAAGACTGGTATATATAACCGGATGGCTTTCATGGCGATAGTTTATGAAACGTGGATTGATACGCAGATAGCCCCCAGAGCCCCCTATCAGGATTTCACCTTGTTGAGTACAGGTAATGGAATGATTGTTAAAAGCCATATTCCCTATTCCGTCTTCCTCAAAATAAGGATAACAGAGAAATTTGGACGAAGGTTCCGGTGAGTTGGTCGCTATGATGTTTGTCACGCCGTGGTCGGTAGTCACCCATATGTTTTTTTCTTTATCTTCAGTGATTGCCCGTATATAATCATGAGACAATCCGTTTTTGGTAGACAAATGAATTCGCTCTTTTGTATTTTTGTTATATACATCCATACCTTTCCGGGTGCCAATCCATAAAAGCCCCCTTGTATCCTGATAAATACAGTTGATGTGTACTTCTTCAAATAAATTTGAAGCTGAATTGTTGTTTTCCAGGAGCGATATTTCTTTGGTTTCAGTGTTCATGCAATACAGTCCGCTACTGGTTCCTATATAGAGATTGATTCCGTCCGCACACGAGAATGTGGTGATACTGTTGGTGAGCATTCCGGTTTTTTCCATAGTATAAGGCGTTATATTTCCGGCATTATCCAGACAGTAGATCCCGTTCATGATGGTTCCCAACCAAATGTTCCCATATTTGTCTTCTGTGATGCATCGGACATAATCGATAGAATATTTTTGTTCGTATGTAGTTGCCACTTTGCTGAATTTTCCATTTTGCTCATAGAACGCTCCGTTGCCGTAGCTGCCGAACCAAAGCCGTCCTTTTGAATCTTTATATGAACATACAATTATATCGGAAGGGATAGCATCCTGTTTTTTCGATATAAAAGTATAGTTGTTGTTTTTCTTGTCATAGTAAGCCAGTCCTTCCCCGTCAAATCCCAGCCATAGATTTCCGTCTTTGTCTTCCACAAGGCAACTTACATCTTCTTGCTGGGGCAACCGGCAGGTTTCAAATGTGACGTTGTGCAGACTCGTGAAGGTAGCTCCCAATTTGCTTGTACCTACCCACATTATGTCCGAATGGTCTTTATAAAAACAACAGATATGATTGTTGGGCAATGAAAATGGATTGTCCACTTCCTTGCTAAGTCTCTCATATCCTTTTCCGTCCTGATGATAACTTATGTAAATGCCCTTGTTGTCCGTACCAATCCATATATTCCCTTTTCCGTCGTCTATGACGGCCGTGATAAGTTCGTTGGTTATCTCTTTTTCTCCGGGAAAGGAAAACCATTCTTTGGCATTAGGGTCATAACAACATACTCCTTTGGTATGGGGGACATAAAGCCAAAGCCTGGAAAAGGTGTCTATGTACATTCGTTGTTTCCATCCGAGAGGCAGGACAATCTGTACTTCCTTGCAAAGGTTTTGCGCTCTCCAGTCGACGTGATAAATATAGCTGTCTGACAATAGTACATAAGCGTTTGACTGGTAACAGTCGATTTGCAGCACCTGGCAATTTTGAGGAAGAGATAAAGTATAAAGTTCTTTTTGCCTGAATACATAATAATAGAGGGTGGAATTGACTGTGCACCATAAATTCAGGTCTTTATCTATATATAAGTTGTCCGGAGTTCCATATATTCCAAATTGTTCCAGTATAGGAGTTATGTGGTCATCAATTTCATCCTTTTCGCGATTATAGAAATAATAAGATTTGGGAGTTTTTATCCAGATTGTGCCCGAAGCGTCTTCCGCTGTAAATTCAATGTCGTTGTTGTAGGCTCCCAGTTGTGTAGTGGTATATGTCTTGAATTGATAGCCGTCATATCTGCTTAACCCGTTGAGAGTGGAGAACCACATAAAACCGTATCTGTCGCACAGGATAGATTGCACATAGTTGTCAGCTATACCGGATTTTACATCAAAGGTACGGAAATTAAGTCTTTCGCTGGCTTGCAACGTCAGGACAAATAGACAAAACAATGCAGATAAGAGATGTTTTTTCATATGGATTGATTCGTTTTTTGCAAAGATATGAAAATTAAGAATCGGAAATCCCTTTCCGGTCGCTTCTGATATTCCGAAATGTATCAGGATAGTAGCGCAAATGTATCAAGATACAAAAAGGACAGCCTGAAACTCATTTGGAGAAAGAGGGAGGGTTATCCTCTCTCTATATTTGCTATCGAAATAAACTATAGATACAGGTATCAAAATAGGAAACCGGAATTAAATAACAGGATATGAAACGAAAATTATTAATAGCTGCAACTTCTTTTATGATAGCATCTTCCGTATGCGGAAAGGACTTTAATGTATTGACAAAAGACTTTCAGCCCTGGGGAAATACACAATTTGACATGGAAGGCATGAAAATAACATGGACACAGAAGTGGCAGGGTGGTGGCTGGTGGTTGGCGCAGGATTGTTCGGAATATGAATCTGTACGGATTGAGTTTCGGGAGGTTTTGCCCATGGATATTGTTTTTATAGTCATCTATTCGGCGAAGGATGAAAGAAATGAGAAACTCAAATCTAAGGTTACAATTCCTGCCGGAAAAAAAGAGGCGGCGATTATGCTGGATATTACTTATAAGAAATCCATAGACGGTCTGGGTATCAGTGGTTCGAAACCGGGTACGGTTTGTGTGAAATCTCTGGTTTTGGAAGAAATGAAACGATAACTTTTTTATTAATCTTAATAAAACGATGTATTATGAAGAAAAATTTATTAATTGCCGTACTTTTGCTTTTAACTGTATCATCAGTGTGGGCGAAAGATTACAATGTGGAAACCAAAAAGTTTAAATCTTGGGGGGAAGCACAGTTTGATGCGGAAACAGCAACCATTACTTTTACTAAAAATTGGCAGGGAGGCGGATGGTGGCTGTCCCGCCTGGATTGCTCGGCATATGATTGTGTTGTGATTGAGTTTGAGGAGGCTTTGCCTATGGATGTCATGTTTATGGCAACTTATTCCGCTAAAGATGATAAAGATCAGAAAATTAAATCCAAGGTTAAGGTTCCTGCAGGAAAAAAGAAAGCTGTTCTTGAACTGGAACCGGCATATAAAAATTCTGTTGACGGTTTGGGTATCAGTGCAACAAAAGCGGGAGTAGTCAAACTGAAATCCTTGAATCTCAAGGAGAAAAAATAGTTGCGGTGTGAAAAGAAATGGCAAATTTTAAAGGTTAACATTTAATTTGATATATATGAAAAAGAATTTTCATAAGAATATGTTGATAACAGGGGCTTGTCTGGCGTTGTTATTCGGAGGAATAGTGAACGTACGGGCTATCGCACCGGAGGAGTATGAAGCTGTACAGCAGAGTAGGACAATTAAGGGTACGGTTGTCGATAAGAATGGTGAGGCGGTCATTGGCGCCAATGTAGTGGTGAAAGGTACGTCCAAAGGTACGATAACCGATGTAGACGGTCGGTTTACGTTGAACGGTGTGCCGGAAAAGGCTGTATTGTCCGTTACTTTTGTCGGCTATAAATCGAAAGAAATAACTTTGAAAAGTGGGCAGTCCCAAATAAAGGTGGAGCTGTCGGATGACGCGGAATTATTGGATGAGGTCGTGGTAGTGGGTTATGGTACGATGAAAAAGAGGGACTTATCCGGCGCTGTGTCACAAATCAAAGGGGATGACTTGATGAGGGGAAATCCGGCGGATTTGAGCCAGGGACTTGCGGGAAAAATAGCTGGTGTGGTAGTGAATCAAAGTGACGGTGCTCCCGGTGGTGGTATCAGTATACAGATTCGTGGTACGAACTCTTTTTCTACGGATTCACAGCCTTTGTATATTGTAGATGGCGTACCTTATGACGCGGGGGGGACACCAAGCAGCGATGCCAATTCCGGAAATAATGAGTCCAATCCTCTGGCATTTATCAATCCGCATGATATACAGTCAATTGAAGTCTTGAAGGATGCGTCGGCTACGGCTATCTATGGTTCACGTGGTGCGAACGGTGTTGTATTGATTACGACCAGGCGTGGAGAACCGGGGGCGGATAAGGTGAGGTTTACTGCTAATTTCTCTTTTTCCCGGATTGCTAACCGCGTAGATGTATTGGATGCTTATCAATATGCGCTATACAGGAATGAGCAAGTAGAGAATAGTTATAAGTATCATGGAAAAGCATACACTTCTTTGCCTTATCCGGGAAAGTGGTCGTATAGCAATTCCGACAAGTCTCAAGGTAAGTACAATCCTGCACCGGAAGATTTTCTGAATCCGGGCATTTACACGGATGAGTACGGCAATGCAACGAAAGTCGGTGTGGCCGATTGGCAGGATTTGATTTATCAGGACGGTTTCTCGCAAGAATATAATATCAGTGTGTCCGGTGGCTCCAGAAACGGTAGCTGGCACTCGTTCTCGGGCAACTATCTGAAACAACAGGGTATTATCAAGGAATCTGGTTTTACACGTTATTCGATTCGTGCCAATATGGGGCGCAAGATTAAGAGTTGGCTTGATATGGGAGTGAATATCAGCTTTTCTCATACGGACACCGACTTTTCCCGGACGAACTCTAATGATTATGGAGTTATCCGTTCCGCGCTTGTGTTTCCGACTACTTATGACCCGAGTGACGACGAGACACTGAACTCGGACGAATTGAGCTGGCTGGCATCCAACCCTTATGCTTATATTAACTCGGCAAAGGATAACCTGAAGTCCAATAATGTATTTACTTCTTCTTATTTAGAAATAAAGCTGTTCCCGTTTTTGAAATTCCGTCAGAACTTGGGTATTAACTATACAAACAGGGAACGCGGCACGTATTATGGCCGCAGGACATCAGAAGGTTCCGAAGCTAATAATATAAACGGTAAGGCAGGACAGTCTACTAACTGGAGTATGGGAATTACTGCCGAGTCCTTGTTTACTTTCGATAAGACATTCAAGAAAATCCACTCCGTTAATGCCGTGGGCGGTTTTACTGTCGAGAAGAGGGACTATGGAAGTAAATCGATGTCGGCTACGGGATTCCCCAGTGATTTGACTCAGGAATATGATATGAGCCTGGGTACACTTCCCGGCAAATTGAAGAGCGACCGTACGGATTCGTCATTGGCTTCATTTTTGGGGCGTATCAATTATACGTTGATGGATAAATACATCTTTACGGCATCTTATCGTGTTGACGGTTCCAGTAAATTCACGGAAAACAATAAATGGGCAAACTTCCTTTCGGGAGCTGTAGCATGGCGTTTGTCGGAAGAGAAATTTATTAAGAACCTGAATATTTTCAGTAATTTGAAGTTGCGTCTCAGCTATGGTGAGACGGGTAATCAGGGGATTGGAAGTTATCGGACTTTGCCCATGTTGAATCCTGCTAATTATCCTTTTAGTGGTGGTGCTATCAGCAGCGGTTTCGCAGAAGTGGAATGGCGTGGTCCCGTAGCGGAAGATTTGCATTGGGAGACAACTGCCCAGTATAATGCCGGATTGGATATAGGCTTCTTTAATAATCGCGTCAACCTGACTGTTGATTATTATTATAAGAAAACACGCGACTTGCTGCAGGAGGTGAAAATACCTTCCAGCACCGGTTTCTCAAGTATGATGGTGAACAGGGGATATGTGACGAATGAAGGGCTGGAGATTTCCGGGAAATTCTATATATTGCGGAATACTCCTTTGAAGTGGGACATCGACGCCAATATATCTTTCAATAAAAATAAAGTTGGCGGACTTGATTCTGACCAGTTTTCCGCAAGACTATGGTATAAAGCGGATGATGTATTCTTGCAGCGTAACGGCTATCCTATCGGAACAATTTTCGGGTACGTAGAAGATGGTTTCTATAATAATCTGGCTGAAGTCATGGCTTCCCCGGATCCAAGTGTCCGTGCGAAAGGAAAGAGTATGATAGGAGAAATAAAGTACCGGAATTTTGACGATGACCCTGCCATAACGAATGCAGACAGGGTAGTGATTGGTGATACGAACCCTGACTATGTATATGGTATAACCAATAATTTCCGGTGGAAGAATTTCACTTTGAGTTTTTTCCTGCAAGGAAGCCAGGGAAATGATATTTTTAATGGTAACCTGATGGAAGTAAAGATGGGCAATACGGCTAATATTCCTGTAGATGCTTATAATACTCGTTGGACAGAAGCAAATAGGGCTTCTGCCAAATGGCCTAAAGCGGTGAATAGTTATGAACGGACTATGTTAATTTCAAATCGCTACGTGGAAGACGGCTCTTATTTGAAGTTGAAGAATCTTAGTATCGGTTATACATGGAGACCTAAGTTTAAAGGTATCAGTTCTATCAATATTTATGGAAATGCTACCAACTTGTTTACCATTACCGGATATAGTTGGTTTGACCCTGAAGTAAACGCCTTCGGTTCTGATACTTCCCGGCGTGGTGTGGATATATATTCTTATCCGAGCAGCCGTACATTCTCATTAGGACTAAAAGTCGATTTTTAAACTGACCATTAAGATATAGAATTATGAAATTATATAAATTGTATGTTGTTTTAAGTCTTTGGGCAACGGGCAGTCTGGGACTGGCTTCTTGCAGTGACTTTTTGAAGGAGGAACCTTATGCTTTTGTCGGTCCCGACCAGTTGGGCAATGATAATGCGGCTGTAGATTTATGGCTGACCGGAGTATATAGTAAATGGGGAAACAATATGTTCCGTTATAGTAGTTTTCCACGTTGCCTGGAACTTGATTCCGATTATATAACCGGGCCGGACTGGGCTTTCAGTAATTTGGGAGCGGGAAACTTTCAGGCGGACGAGTATGCGACTTCTATTTGGACGGGTTGTTATAATTTGATTCATCGGGCAAACGTAGCCATACATTATGTAAATGAAATAACCGGTGCGGATGAGAAAGTAAAACGGAATGCGTTGGGAGAACTTTATTTTCAGAAAGCATTCTCTTATTTCTTGCTGACCCGTGCATATGGTGAAATTCCGTTGTTTGATGTCGCTATCAGTGAAGGAGCCAGCTATAACCAGCCTCGTCGTCCTATTCCTGATGTGTATGCGGAGATTATACGTTTGTTAGAGCAGGCAGCCGGTATGATGTATAAAAATACGGATGCCGAATATCAAAAGGGACATGTCGCTGCGGGCACTGCGATTGGCCTGCTGGCAAAAGTGTATGCCACTATGGGGGCGGGTGCGCTTCCGGCAGGAGAAAAGATGATTGTGAAGTCCGGTCCTTCCTATAGTTATAATGCAGGAACGAAAATATTGACTAATCCGGTTTCGAATACATTCGAGAAGACACAGGTGGCAGGTTATGAATCGCTTAACTGGAAAGACTGTTATGAGAAAGCGGCGTATTATGCAGGTATTATAATGGGGAGGAATCCTGATGTGAGTTATGGGACTTACAGACTGTTGTCTTTTGATGAATTGTGGAAGAAAAGCGGTTTTGATGAAAGTGAACATATGTTTTCCGTACGGACAAGGAGTGCTGACGAAGAGTATGGTAACGGAGTACATCAATGGTACTGCGGCATGCAGGATGCCGGAGGGGTATTGCAGAAAGGCCCTTGGGTAGGCAATCGTTTTCATTGGTATTGCTTGTTTGATAACGAGGATTACCGTATAACGAAAGGAGTCAAGCATCGCTTCCAGTATGACAGTCAGGTGAAGAATGGCAGGGGATATTATTATCCGGGAACCCCGGAATATAAGTTGATGGCTACCGGTAAGAATATGGACGACGTGAAAGTGCAGGAACCTGTAGCGCCATTCAATGACGGACTCACCTATACGAACAGCATATCATCTAATTGCCTCGCCTTTACAACTAAATATGCCGATGTGACAGACCCCACGATTGGCCGTACGGATGCTTATTGGCCATTCTTGCGTTATGCTGATATTGTATTGATTTACGCAGAGGCACAATGCGAATTGAATGACGGGATTTCACAGGATGCGATTGATGCTTTGAATGATATTCGTATCCGTTCGAATGCCAAAGAGGCTTCTGTAACCGGAGACGGTGCTATTGAAACGAAAGTGGAGTTACGTTCGGTCATTTTTGAGGAACGTGCAAAGGAACTGGCTTATGAAGGTGACCGTCGTTGGGATTTGCTCCGTTGGGGAATATATTTGGACGTAATGAATTCTTTGGGTGGAATCAATGAAGATGGTACGCGTACTCCTTATGACGAGGGAAGTATTAACAAACGTCGTGAATTCCGTCACCTGCTGTATCCGTTGCCATCGTTGGAAGTTTCTACCAATATGGCTATTGATAAAAATAATCCGGGCTGGAACTAAGCCGTATGTTCAACCCAATAATTTATGAATAATATGAAGACTTTGAATAGAATATTGATAGGGACAGTGTTGTTGGCAACTCTGTTCTCTTGTCAGGATGTTGTAACTTATAATGATGGTTATGATGATGGCATGAACTCATTTGGAGCACCCGATGTGCAGGGCATCTATTCTCCGGATGATACGGATTTACAGGTTCCGCTGACCAAAGGGGGATTTGGTGAAATGATTGTGTTGGTCGGGGAGAACTTGAGCAATGTGACGAAAATTACTTTCAATAATATGGAAGTGGATTTGTCGGAAGTGTATGCGACGTCAAAAAAGGCGTGTTTCCCTTTACCGGGGGATATGCCTGAAGAAATCACGAACAAATTATATTATGAAACAGAGCGGGGGAATACGACTTGTGAATTCAAACTGGATGTCCCTGTGATGGAAATAAACGGTCTGTATAATGAATTTGCTTTGCCCGGCACGTCCTTACAGATAAAGGGCAAATATTTTGAATTATATGGATTTGGCAAGAATTCGTCATCTGTCATCAAGTTTGGCGATACGGAACTGGAGATAGAAAGCGTGACAGACCAGGTGATTACTGCCAAACTTCCGGGGGATATTCCGGATAACTCGATGATTGTAGTGGAATGGAATGGTACAGAAGGACATTGCTCTTATCAATTACCTTATCGGCAAACGGACAATCTTGTTTGGGACTTGGCTAATCCTTCGGATTATGGTATTTGGGGCGGTAAGGATTTTATAACCGATGGTTCCAATACAGGAGACCCTGTAGCTTTGGCCGGTTCTTTTTTCCGGGTAAAAGGCACTTATAAGGCTTGGAGTTATACAGGATTGCCTTCCGGCAGTATTATATTAGATGAGGAAGTTGCCGCTAATCCTTCTGACTACCTGTTCAAATTTGAAGTTAATTCGGCTTCGGATTATCCGTTCTATGACATTACGTCGAAGACAGGCGGTTATCTGATTAAGCTGAATGGCGGTAATTACCAGTGGAAATATTCATTAGATGAGAATATGAATACATTTGGAGAATGGTATACTGTAACTCTGGAACTTGAAAATGTAGCTACTGCCGGATTGGTTTCCGGAAAAATAGCTTTAACTTTGGCAATGCAACCTAATGTAGAATGGAATGTAGACCATAGTTTTGCCAATATCCGTATTGAAAAGAAGATAGGACAGTAATTCGATAGTGAGTTTGCACTTAACTGATAAATAGAAGTAGAATGATAAAAAGAATTTGTTTTTTATTGAGTCTTTTGATGTGTGGCGTCCTTTATGCCCAGGATATTACGTATCGTACTGTAAAGGATTTGTCATATAGTTCTTCAAAAGACCCTTATGCAACGGAGCGTTGCAAGCTGGATGTTTATTATCCGGAAAATAAGACCGGATGTCCTGTGGTAGTTTGGTTTCATGGCGGGGGACTTACCCAAGGCAATAAATCAATACCGGGCAGGCTGAAGAAAAATGGAATGGTGGTTATTGCCGTAAATTATCGCCTACTTCCGAAGGTGGCTATTTCCGAATGTCTGGATGATGCCGCTGCTTCTGTTGCGTGGGCTTTCCGGGAAGTGGAAAAATATGGGGGTGATAAGAATAAGATATTTATATCCGGCCATTCTGCAGGCGGCTATCTGACGGCTATGGTCGGTCTGGATAAAAGATGGTTGAAAAAATATGATATAGATGCTGATTCTATTGCCGGATTGATACCTTTCAGCGGGCAGGTGATTAGTCATTTTTCTTATCGGAAGATGAATGGCATAGATAATCTTCAGCCTACTGTTGATGAATTTGCTCCTTTGTTTCATGTTCGCAAGGATGCTCCGCCTTTGGTTCTCATTACAGGCGACCGGGAATTGGAACTTTTCGGACGTTATGAAGAGAATGCGTATATGTGGCGGATGATGAAATTGGTCGGGCACAAAGAAACATACCTTTATGAAATCGGTGGTCATGGCCATGGCCCCATGGGCGATCCGGCATTCTATATCTTGAAGCAGCATGTAAAGAGGATATTAGGAGAGCCTGAAAAATAATTCAAAATAAGACGGCATCCGTTAGTTAGAACGGAACTGCTTGACGAAATCCCTGGCAATGTTTATTTTGTCAGGGATTCTTTTTTCCCCGAATGTATCTGAATACTGTTCCAAATGTATCATGTGACAAATAGGATAGTGTGAAAACCATTTGGGAGCCATATTTCATGTGCACATCTCTACTTTTGCTTTCGGAAAGATAATTCTTTATTACCTACATTAAACTTAAAAATATTACAATGAAAAAAAGTAGACCGACCATTGGTATAGTGAAATCCCGAGTGTTCCTGACAGGGACTGCGTTCGTACTTATGGCATGTTCGTCGGGAGAAGAATTTGCCGGGCATTCGGGCAAAGGAGAGGAACCTGTTATTACACCTGTCCTTTGTACTTCCGGTGCTTCGGAGCAAGCGGTGAAAGTATATGATTTCTTAAGGGAGAACAGGAATAAGAAAACACTGTCCGGAACAATGGCATGCCCGAGTTGGAATGTCAATGAGGCGGAATGGGTATATCAGCATACAGGCAAGTATCCGGCTATTGCTTTTTTTGACTATATCTCTTTGGAGTATTCCCCTTGTTCGTGGATTGATTATTCGAAAACGAAAATAGTGGAAGACTGGTGGAACAAGAACGGGCTTGTGGGTGCGGGCTGGCATTGGAGAGTGCCATGTGTCCAAGGAAGTGCCGAACGGCACTATACTCCGGGGGACGGTTCTGTAGATCCGGGTACGGGAAAAAGGACGACGACTGTTTTCAGTGCTGCTAACGCTACAAAGGAGGGCACTTGGGAAAACGAAGTCGTCAAGGCCGATTTGAAGAAGCTGGCGGGCTATTTGAAGTTGCTTCGCGATAAGAGAATTCCTGTAATATGGCGTCCTTTGCATGAGGCTGCCGGTAATATCTATAATTATAAGAATGGAAAAGCCTGGTTTTGGTGGGGAAATGACGGGGCGGAAGCGTACAAGAAACTATGGATTTATATTTTCAATTATTTTAAGAAAGAAGGAATCAACAATCTGATTTGGGTATGGACTACACAAACTAAGGATAGCGAGTTTTATCCGGGGGATGAATACGTCGATATGGTGGGGCGTGATATGTATCCTGCAAAGGATGAGTACACTACTGGGGAATACTGTTTCAGGCAGTACGGTACGATAACTGCTTCTTGTCCGGGTAAGCTGGTGGCATTGAGCGAATGTGGAAATGGCGAACAAAGCGGGAAAGTGTATCATCTTGCCCGGATATCCGCCCAGTGGGAGGCAGGGGCAAAATGGACATACTTTATGCCGTGGTATGATTACAGCCGTACGAAAGAATTGGATTCGGAAGCTTTTACTGCAACATCTCACAGGTATGCAGATAAGGATTGGTGGGTGGATGCAATGTCACAGGATTATGTAATCACCCGCGATCAATTACCCTCTTTTAAATAATACTTAATAGCTTGAAGATGAAGAATAAACTAGTTATGGCAGGCATTTTCCTGCTTGCTTTAGGAATGGGCGGATGTGTGGCAAGAGAGCAACAGTCTGCTTCGAAGACTGTGGAGACGGAGGCATTGTTGGACAAACTAATCCGTTTGCCGGAGAAAGGATTCATGTTTGGTCATCAGGATGATCCGGTATATGGCATCCGGTGGGATGGAGACGAGAACCGTAGTGATGTCAAAAGTGTGTGTGGCGATTATCCGGCAGTGATGGCTTTTGACCTGGGGCGTATTGAAAGGGGAGGAGAGAAGAACCTGGATGATGTACTTTTCGAACGGATACGCACAGAGATTATAGCACACTATGACAGGGGAGGTGTTTGTTCTCTTAGCTGGCATGTGGATAACCCTGTGACGGGAGAAGCGTCTTGGGATGTGAGTGATTCAACGGCAGTTGCTTCCGTCCTTCCCGGAGGAGAGAATCATGGGAAGTTTCTTGGATGGCTGGATAGGGTAGCAGATTTTATGAATTCGCTTGTCACGAAGGAAGGAGTTAAAATACCGGTGATTTTCCGTCCCTGGCATGAACATACGGGGAGCTGGTTTTGGTGGGGACAAAATCTTTGTTCTGCCGAAGAATATAAGTTGTTGTGGAGAATGACTTATGATTATCTACAGGAAAAGGGAGTGAATCATTTGCTATATGCTTATTCTCCGGGTAGTGAGCCCGATAATGTGAATGAATATCTGGAACGCTATCCGGGTGATGGCATGGTAGACTTGTTCGGGTTTGACACTTATCAGTTTGAGCGTGAAAAATATGTGGATACTATGGAGAAGTCATTGACGATTCTTACGGAGGTCGGAAGGTTGCATAAAAAACCGGTTGCAGTGACGGAGACTGGATATGAAGCTATCCCGGATTCCACCTGGTGGACGGAAACCTTGTTTCCTATAGTGGACAAATATCCTGTCAGCTATGTATTGGTCTGGCGAAATGCCCGCGAAAAGGAAGCGCATTATTATGCCCCGTATCCGGGACAAATATCTGCACTTGATTTTGTGGAGTTTTATAAGCATCCTAAAACCATTTTTGTGTCTGATTTGAAATGAAATTAAAATACTAAATAGATGAAAGCATTTAAAGAAAAAATTCGCGACTTATTTGATGATTACGAGAAACTGGTAACTCGTAAGAATATACCTGTTGAAGGTGGAAATGGAATTTTCACACGTTATCAATATCCTGTTCTGACTGCTGCCCATACTCCTGTGTTTTGGCGCTATGACTTGGACGAAAAGACAAATCCTTTCTTGATGGAACGTATCGGCATGAATGCTACGTTAAATTCGGGAGCTATCAAATGGAATGGTAAATATTTGCTGGTGGTGCGTGTTGAAGGAGCGGATCGTAAATCTTTCTTCGCAGTGGCTGAAAGTCCTGACGGCATAGATAATTTCCGTTTTTGGGATTATCCCGTGACTATGCCTGAGGACATTATTCCTGCGACAAATATTTATGATATGCGCTTGACGGCTCATGAAGACGGATGGATTTATGGTATTTTCTGTGCTGAACGTCATGATGATACGGCACCTGTGGGAGATCTTTCCTCGGCTACCGCTACGGCAGCTATTGCCCGCACCAAGGATTTGAAGACTTGGGAGCGTTTGCCGGATTTGAAAACAAGAAGCCAGCAACGGAATGTGGTTCTTCATCCTGAATTTGTGGATGGAAAGTATGCGTTGTATACCCGTCCGCAAGACGGTTTTATAGATGCCGGAAGTGGCGGTGGTATCGGTTGGGCCTTGGTAGATGATATTACTTGTGCGGAAGTAAAGGAAGAGACGATAATCGACCGGCGTTATTACCATACAATTAAAGAGGTGAAAAATGGTGAAGGCCCTCATCCTATTAAGACATCGAAGGGATGGTTGCACTTGGCGCACGGTGTACGTGGGTGTGCAGCCGGTTTGCGTTATGTGCTGTATATGTATATGACTTCCTTGGAAGATCCGGCGAAAGTGATTGCTTCTCCTGCGGGCTTCTTTATGGCGCCGGAAGGAGAAGAGCGTATCGGAGATGTCTCTAATGTATTGTTTACCAATGGCTGGATAGCTGATGAAGATGGTACGGTTTTTATTTACTATGCTTCTTCTGACACCCGTATGCATGTGGCGACTTCTACAATAGATCGGTTGGTCGATTATTGTATGAATACGCCTGCGGACGGTCTTTTTACTTCTACTTCAGTGGAGACGCTGAAGAAACAGATTGATAAGAATCTGAAACTGATGCATACTTTATGATAGGGATTAGGGAAAAGATAGGCTATGGTTTCGGTGATATGGCTTCGTCCATGTTCTGGAAATTGTTTGGCTCCTATTTGATGATATTTTATACGGATGTGTTTGGCATGCCTGCAGCAGTGGTGGGCACGATGTTTCTCATCACTCGTGTTTGGGACTCGGCGTTCGACCCTATAATCGGGATTATTGCCGACCGGACGCAATCGCGGTGGGGAAAGTTTCGTCCTTATCTGTTGTATCTGGCTATTCCGTTCGCTGTGATCGGTGTGCTGACTTTTACAACTCCTGATTTCAGTGATGGGGGGAAAGTAATATATGCGTATTTTACATATTCGTTAATGATGATGGTGTATTCAGCTATCAATGTGCCTTATGCTTCGTTGTTGGGAGTGATGAGTCCGGAATCGAAAGACCGGAACATGCTTTCTACGTATCGTATGACTTTCGCTTACATCGGAAGTTTTATAGCATTACTTTTGTTCATGCCGATGGTGAATCGGTTCAGTATGGGACACGACGAGCAGCATGGTTGGATGATGAGCGTCATTGTAATTGCGGTGTTGTGTGCGTTGCTGTTTTATGGTTGCTTTGCATGGACTACTGAACGGGTAAAACCTATTAAAAAGCAGCAGAATTCCTTAAAAAGTGACTTGCAGGATTTGCTTCATAACCGTCCCTGGTGGATTCTGTTGGGAGCCGGTGTAGCTGCATTGGTCTTTAATTCTATTCGTGACGGGGCAACGGTTTATTATTTTAAGTATTATGTTGTAGAAGAAGAATATGCTTCCATTTCTTTATTTGGAATTTCCTTTGTATTGAGCGGGCTTTATTTGGCTGTCGGGCAAGCCGCCAATATTGTCGGAGTGGTGTTGGCAGCTCCATTGAGCAATCGTATCGGCAAAAAAAAGACATATATGTGGGCGATGTCGATAGCGACGGTACTTTCAGTAATTTTCTACTGGTTTGATAAAGAGCAGTTGATGTTGATGTTTATTTTTCAGGTGTTGATAAGTATTTGTGCGGGTAGTATCTTCCCGCTTTTATGGTCGATGTATGCAGACTGTGCTGATTATTCGGAACTTAAAACGGGTAACCGTGCTACGGGGCTTATCTTCTCTTCTTCTTCCATGAGTCAGAAATTTGGCTGGGCTATCGGAAGCGCCGTTACGGGCTGGTTGTTGGCTTTTTACGGTTTTGAGGCCAACGCGGTGCAGGGCGAGGAAGCTATTCATGGAATAAGGATGTTCCTAAGTTGGCTACCGGCTATGGGTACGGTGCTGAGTGTCATCTTTATCAGCCTTTATCCGCTTTCCGAGAAAGAAATGAGAAAAATCACTAACCAATTGAATGATAAAAGAAAGTAATAAGATTATGAAAATACATAGATGGATTATTAGCCTGGTATTCTGTTGTTGTGTAACTTTTCTTTCCGCACAAATCCGTGGAACGGAAATTACTGTAGTCGTATCTCCCGACCATACAGACTGGAAATATCAGTTGAAGGAAGAATGTTCGTTTACAATTCAGGTATATAAGGCACAAAACCTTTTGCCCGGAGTGGTAATAGACTATGAGTTGGGGCCGGAATGGTATCCGGTGGAAAAGAAGAAAGGGGTTTTATTGAAAGACGGAAAGACAAGTGTAACGGGGTGTATGGATGTTCCCGGTTTTTTGCGCTGTAAAGTGCGTGCATCTGTTGACGGGCATGTATATGAAGGATTGGCTACTGTGGCTTACGCACCTGAAGAGTTGAGGCCGCATACATCACTGCCTGCAGATTTCCGTCAATTTTGGGATACTGTTTTGAAGGAAGCCCGACAGATTCCTTTGCTTCCTACTATGGAGCTTATTCCTGAGCGTTGTACGGATAAGGTAGATGTCTTTCATGTCAGTTTCCAGAATATTTGTAACGGTTCGAGAACGTTCGGCATTCTTTGTATGCCCAAAAAGCCGGGTAAGTATCCGGCGTTACTTCGCGTGCCCGGTGCCGGAGTGCGTCCTTATTCGGGAGATGTCCATATGGCTTCCAAGGGAGTGATTACGTTGGAAATAGGCATTCACGGGATTCCTGTGACAATGTCGCAGATGATATATGACGTATTGTCGAAAGGAGCGCTTAACGGGTATCCTTATCAAAATGATAATAGCCGGGATAAGAGTTATTATAAGCGTGTTTTCGCAGGTGCTCTTCGTGCGGTCGATTTTATAGCTTCTTTACCGGAATATGACGGAAAAAATATGGGAGTGACAGGTTCCAGTCAGGGGGGAGCACTTTCTGTTGTAACGGCGGCATTGGACAAACGGATTACCTTTTATGCGGCTATCCATCCTGCGATGTGTGACCATCAGGCACATTTAAAGAAGACTGCCGGAGGATGGCCTCATTACTTCTATTATTTTCCTCAACCGTCAAAAGAGCGGATTACCACAGCAGCGTATTATGATGTGGCAAATTTTGCACGGCTTATTACTGCACCGGGTTGGTTCAGTTGGGGATATAATGACGAAGTATGTCCGCCTACCTCTATGTATGCAGCTTACAATATTATTACAGCTAAAAAGGAGTTGCATCCTTATTTAGAGACGGGACATTATCTATATCAGGAGCAATCCGATGAGTGGAATAAATGGCTTTGTCGTCAACTAGGTTTATAAATTGGCAGATGATATGGAAACGACAGTTAGAAAATTAAAGGAAGAAATGCAGTGTATGCTAACGGGCAATATTCTTCCGTTTTGGATGAATCATATGGTAGATTCGGAGTATGGCGGTTTTTATGGACGAATTTCCGGCACAGGAGAACGTGTTCCCGGAGCTTCTAAGGGCGTTGTTCTGAATGCAAGAATTTTGTGGACTTTCTCATCGGCTTACCGTTTGTTGCATAAGGATGAATATCTGAAAATGGCAACCCGTGCCAAACAGGAATTGATAACTCATTTCTATGATCACGAATATGGAGGGGTATTTTGGTCAGTTTGTGAAGACGGTTCTCCTTTGGATACTAAAAAACAAATTTATGCATTAGGTTTCGCTATCTATGGATTGAGTGAATATCACCGGGCTACGGGAGACGCAGAAGCGCTTGAATATGCTATACGTCTGTTTTATGACATTGAAGAACATAGCTTTGATCGGATTAAGAACGGTTATTGTGAGGCGTTGACCCGTGAATGGAATGAAATAGAGGATATGCGTTTGAGTGAGAAGGATGAAAATGAGCGGAAAACGATGAATACGCATTTACATATTCTAGAGCCTTATACAAATCTTTTTCGTGTTTGGAATAATGAGTATCTGGAATGTCAGTTGCGTAATCTTATAGAGCTCTTTACCGACCGGATACTGGATATTGAAACCGGGCATTTACGGTTGTTTTTTGATGATGACTGGAATAGTAGACATGACATGGTTTCGTATGGGCATGATGTAGAAGCGTCATGGCTGCTGCATGAGGCTGCCTTGCTTATCGGTGATAAACGATTGATAACCCGGATAGAACCGCTTGTGATAGAGATAGCGGAAGCGGCTTCCGAGGGGCTTCTTCCAGGTGCGGGTATGATTTATGAAATGAATAGGAGTTGTGGTTCTATAGATGCCGAACGGCATTGGTGGGTACAAGCGGAAGCGATTGTTGGATATGTAAACCTTTACCAGCATTTTGATGACCGTTTGTCACTGTTGAGGGCAGTACGATGTTGGGAATTTGTGAAAAGACATCTGGTTGATAACGACAATGGAGAATGGTTTTGGGGAATACGTGCAGACGGAACAGTGAATCGTGCAGAAGATAAGGCGGGTTTTTGGAAATGTCCTTACCATAATGGGAGAATGTGTATGGAGATAATGGAGCGGTTTTAGGTGAATAATAAAGAAAGGAGTATTAAGATGAAGAAATGGATTTTAATCGTTTTGCTTTTTACCGGATGTTCGGCAGACCATCAGGCACAGGAAGCGGTAGTGCAGACACAGGTGAAGGTGGATTTCAGTAAGATGCATTTCGGTTGTGACGGGAATAGTATTACTGCGGGTAATCAGTGGTCAAAAACGGTTGTTGATATACTTGGTTTTGCCACTCATCATAATGTTGCGGTAGGATCGGCAAAATGGGCATGTTATATTGATACGCAAGAATATGGCAGTAAGGACTTTGTCGGTATTTCCGGTGGGTGGAAATCTACAGATGATAAAGTGGAAATACAGAAAAGACACAATAATGTGGCAAAAGTACATATTCAGAAGTTTATATCAGAAGTAGAAAACGGTAGTTTTCCGGTACCGGATATATTTGTTTTTTCTATGGGTACAAATGATACTAAAATAGGAAGGGCGTCTGACGCTTTGAAAGAGAAAATATTGGATAAAGTGGATCTTACTACTATGGCAGGGGGAGCTCGCTGGTGTATTCAGACTATAATTGAGCGTTTTCCGGAGTGTCGGGTATTTCTCTGTACGCCAATTCAGTCGGGAAGTGTGTCTCATAATGACCTGAACTTGAAAAAAATAGCAGTTTTGCGGGAAATATGCAATGCTTTTTCTGTTCCAGTGATTGATTGTTATTCTGAATGTGGTATTAAAGCGGAAGATGAAGTTTGGGAAGAACGTGGGCGTTATTTGAAAGACGGATTACATCCAGATGTAGAAGGGCAACAATTAATGGGGCAATATATTGCAAAGAAAATACAGGATTATTTAACGGTAGTTTTGTGCTCAAAATCTCTTCTGTAGGGGATTTGCTGGTCTTGCTTGCTACCCTGTCTCCATGAATAAATAATGTAGACTACTTTAATAAAGGTATCCTGTATTATATTGAGTGTTTATCTGTCATTCAAACTGAAATAAGGAAGAATGACAGATCTGTTTTATATTTTATTTAGCGAGCAATTGGAATATTTTATTGCTTACATCGCTGTTTTCCTGAACACCACCAAAAAGCTTGGATTGTGGACCGTATGCAAACAGTGGAACCATGATTGGTGTATGTCCTTTAGATACAAACATTGCTTTCATTTTGCCTTCTTTTATGTTTCCGTCACGTAAAGCTAATGCTCCGGTTTCATGATCAGCTGAAATAATCACTAATGTATTTCCATCTTTTTCTGCAAATCTGATAGCAGCTTCTACCGCCTTGTCAAAGTCCAATACTTCACGGACAACAGCCGAATAATCATTGCTGTGCGCACTTTTATCTATTCGGGCACCTTCTACCATTAAGAAGAAACCGTTAGTACTCCTGCTCGAAAGATAGTCAATAGCCATTTGGGTGGTAGACGGAAGGAAATCTCCCCGGTTTTCGTTTACAGAAGCTGTTTTGCTCTTTGTGGGTAAGTATCCCAGTTTTTTAGATTTCTTGATAGCTTTGTCATTCGGCTCTTCTATGATGGTAAACTCTTTTTTGATTTCCTTTTGCACGTTTGGTGCTTGTTTTTCAAATAGTTCATAACTACCGGCAGAAAAGAATGTCAGCTTACTGTTAGGAAGATCCGCCCAAATTTCTTTAGACATTCCACGTTCCGGTTGGTGAGCAAAGAAAGCAGCAGGAGTAGCTCCGTCGAGATTGTCAGTGGTAACGATTCCTGAAATGTAGCCATAGCCGGATAACTTCTCCGGTAAGTTTGGAATAACTTGGTTATTTTCATCCATTCCGAGCGCTCCGTTTTTAGTTTTCTTTCCGGTTGAGTAAGCAGTTCCGGAAGCAGCTGAATCTGTTGTAAATTTGTTGGCAGATTGCGTTCTGACGAAACCGCATGTTTTTAAATTAGTGATAGTAAGCTGTCCTTGATTGGCATACATTCCTGAACAGATATGTGCCAGTCCCATGCCGTCACCTATCATTAAGATGACATTCTTCACCGGTTTGTCGGTAGCATCCATGTCAAATGAAGGAACATACGAACTTTGTGGATTTTCGTTCTTAAAATCTCCTTTGACGATTTCTTGTGCTGATAGATTATAGCAAAAGAATAAGGAGAGAATAAATAAGTGAGTTTTAAATTTTACATTCATGGCTAATATGTTTTAATTAGAAGTAAGTAATTCGGATATGTTGACTGTATCGTATGGCTTTTCTCCAAATGCGGCATAATATTCTAATTGCATCTGGTTGTTTTCTTTGTCAATAGAAAGGATGCCGTAGCCCGGTAAATCCATTTGTTTGAAAAAACGGATATGGGGAGTTTCTTTATCAATCCATTCCATACGCTGTTGTAGAGTAGAAGGTTGCCATTGTGGGTGTGCCGTTACAAATTCAGGACTATAGTCTGTAACTACATTTTTTGGAACCAGTATATTTTTATCTTTGATGACACTGTTGACGAGAATCTGAACGATAGGTCCCCAAGGAGTGTCCCGACAGATAACGGAGTATAGATGCAGATGTGCACAGAGCACGATTGCTTGTTGACTGGCAATGATTTGCAGCAATTGTTCCCTTTTGGTATTATCTTGTCGGAATACATGCCAGCATCTTTCGTTTACCGGAATCACAGGCTCGTGTAACATGACAAACTTGTAAGTTGCCTTCGAACCGGCTAGTGACTTTTCTAATTGTTGTAGCCTTTCCGGATTCCGATCCCATGGATCATAACACACAAATAATACATCATCAAGAGTAGTAGTGTAATTGGCTGACTGTAAGGATGGATGTCCTGCCAACCTTGCCATATTGGGTAAGTATACTTTTTCAAAAGCTTCTTTAGCCCCTGGCCCTGTGATATCATGATTACCTTTAGTCATAATGAAAGGTACTTTCAGATTCATTTTGTTGACAGCTTTAAAAGCACTGTTAGCCATCTGTATTGCTTTTTGTGGAGAACCGGCCAATCCTTCTGACAAGTCCCCCATTTGCAGAACGGCTTTTATTGACGGCTGGTGTTTTTGAACTTTCCCGCTGATTATCCGGGAGAATTCCGGCCATGTATTTTTCGTGAATACTGAATATTCTTTGGTAACTTGGCGCAGATCATCCGGTTTGGTGGATAACCATTCCATATCGTGATCTTCCAATAAATCATAGTGTATATCTCCCAACAAGAGAAATGAAACTTCTTTTTCATTTTGCTCTTGGGAGTATGATTGCAGAGAAGTCAAAAGCGATAAAAGGACAAATAATATTTTATTCATATTCTGTTATTTATTCATTTCAAAAGAAGGGGGCACACTGTCTGCCGCCCAATTCTTATTGGGAGTGTTTCCCATTGTAAATTCCAGTTTGCCGCCATTCATCAGTTCTTTATGTTCGAACCAGGACTGGTTCCAATCTTTGCCATTTAATTTGGCTGATTGGATATATTTATTTGTCGGCGAATAGTTGTGCGCAATGACTTCGAATGATTTGCCGGCTCCTGTTTCAATAACTGCTCTTTCGAACATAGGAGTTCCGATGACATAAATAGGCAAACCAGGAGTAATAGGATAGAAACCTAGCATGGAGAAGACTACAAATGCTGACATTCCTCCGCCATCTTCGTCGCCCGGAAGTCCCATCAGGTCATTTCTAAACCATTCATCGAGCAATGTTCTTACTCTTTTTTGAGTTCTCCAGGGTTCTCCTATATAGTTGTACAGGTAAGGAATGTGCATACTGGGTTCATTAGCCATTGAAAATTGGCCTACATTACCCGTATGATCCGGTAATTGCGCATAAAATACATATTTGGCTTCGCCCAATGGAGTGTTATACATCGTTTCAAGATTATTTCTGAATGCTTCTTTCCCTCCCATCAGTTCAATTAAATCAGCAATATTATGGGGAACATCCCATCGGTATATCCAACCGTTATTCTCGCCGTATGCTTCACGAGCACCTAATCCGCCGGCAGTGGCATAATCAAAGGGTTCTATGAATTCGCCTTTTGCATTTTTGGGATGGAAGAATTTTGTTTCAGGATTGAAAATATTCCGATAGTTTTTACTCCCTTGTAGAAAATAGTTATAGTCTTTCTCATACCCAAGTTGTTTGGCTATTTGTGCCAGGCACCATTCATCGTAAGACGTACCTAGAGTGACGGCTACCGGTTGGCGTTTTTCAAATGGGTGTACTTCGTCAGCTGTTTCTTGTTCTCCCGGTGCCAATGCCGGTAAATATCCGTTTTCCCAATAGAATTTTGTGATTTCACCTCCCTTTATGCCTGACCACGGGGCTAACGTTTTTTCTGTAATACCAAGTTTGCAGGCTTCGTAAGCAGCTGATAAATCAAAGTTACGGATTCCTTTTATATATGAATCGATAACAGTGGCTACACCGTGATTGGAATTCATTCTACGGCTGTCTCCCGTCACTTCAGGAAATGTAGGCATCCAGTTATGTTCCATTTGCTGTGCCATTCTGATAAAAGACTGAATCATGTCAGCTTCCATTTGTGGTTCGATGATGACACGTAAGGGGTGGACTGCTCTATACGTGTCCCAAATCCAATCGTCGGTATAAAATGGGACAAAATCTTTGTGGATACTATTGTCGAAAGCACTGTAATAGCGGTTGTCTTCCGAAAGGCAAATCATCCGTTCGTAAGTCCGGTAGAGGGAAGTATAAAATATTGCTTTTGCATTTTCGTCTATTCCTTCCACTTTGATTTTACTTAATGTTTGGTTCCAGATGTTTTTGGCAATGTTCATCTGGTTTTCCACATCATAATCTTTTATTTCCCGCTGTAGGTTGGCTTTTGCTTGCTTTTCATCAATGAAGGAAATGCCGTAGCGAACTTTGATTGTTTTTATATCTGTTGAATATAAGAGAGCGATACCTACGTTCTTGCCTTTTATGGCAGTGTGGCTGTGATTTATTTCTTCTTTGCTGACAGTCATCGTTTTTTCCGGCAGTGCGGAAGTCTCCATATAAACATATACTTTGGTTTGATGATCTATGTTCTGATAACCGGAAATGGTATTCTCCGTAGTTTTAAGCTCACCATTGGTGGTACTAAGTATTAAATATGGAGCATCGTTTTTCCGGAAACTTAGTTCATAGATTCCTGCCTGGTGGGAGGGAGCAAATTTAGTGGAAACCTCTTCTTCTTCAAAATAGGAAGAATAGGAATAGGGTTTTATCACTTCATTATCATAACAATAGTAATATACCGGTTGTAATCCGCTCTCTGCTCCCTGATAGAAAGACAGGCTGAATGCAGACTTTCCCCGATGCGAGGTGACAATGACCGGTAAGCCTTTTATTTTATCAGAGGTGTAATCTGCTCTTTCCGGATAGATGCGGAGCATACTATTGGGAAGATGGACAGTTGGGTAAGTAGGAACTAACAAATGGCTGATATTCCCCATATAAGGATTTACATAGTCAACCGGAGTTAACACTACCTCTTGCTTGTTGCTGCATCCATTGACGATTAAAATCATTAACAGTACTAACGGAATGAATTTTCTCTTGTACATAAACAGATTTTTTTATTTTTCGATGGTTTTAATTAGATTTGCTGTAAATATAGGATGGTTTGATTAATGAAAACTTAATGTAACCTTAAAATCTATCTTCTACAAATATTTTTTTTGTAAAGTCCCGTCATTAAGAGAATATTAATCTAATATTAATCACCATAAAATATCTTTGGTTCATCTTTAATGCATTAATCAATACTGTATTCTTTAATTTAATAATTAAGTATTATGAAAAACTACTTCCTATTCTTATTCTTTTTAGTAATAAGTGTATCGGGTTATGCGCAAGGAAAGCGTATAACGGGTAAAGTGACAGATGCTGCGGATGGAATGCCTATCATAGGAGCTACGGTGGTAGCTGTTGATCCGGATGGTAAGACGAACGCTAAATCGGTAGGTACAATTACCGATATAAATGGTATGTTTACACTTAATGTGCCTAATGGATGTCAAGAATTGAAATTTTCGTATGTCGGAATGGAGACGAAAACGGCTAAAATTACCGGTTTGACTCATATCAATGTATCTTTGGCCAGCACGGCGAAGGCTCTTGATGAAGTGGTTGTTACCGCTCTCGGAGTGACGCGTGAAGCTAAGAGTCTTAATTATTCACGGCAGAGTGTAAATGCGGAAGCCTTGGCAGAAAATAGTAGTGGCAATCTGATATCTTCTCTTTCCGGTAAGGTGGCGGGGGTTACCATTACTCCTCCGGGAACGAGCAATGGTAGTGCGCGCATTGTCATTCGCGGAACAAGCTCACTGACTGAAAACTCACAGCCCGTATTCGTGATTGATGGTATGATTATTGAAAACGAACCGGGTGATACAAGTGTGACCGTTGATGGTGGTACAGGTTCTACCGACCTTGGTAATCCGGTAGCGGATATCAATCCGGATGATATTGAAAGCATTGAAATCCTGAAGGGACCGAATGCAGCTGCACTTTATGGTTCGCGTGCAGCACAGGGGGTTGTATTGGTGACAACTAAACGTTCGAGAACATTCGAAAAAACAAAAGTATCTTATAGCGGAAATTTTCAATTTGAAAAAGTGAACCAGTTTTTAGATTATCAGAATGGTTGGGGAACAGGAGAGAACTCTTATTTGCTTGACCATAAATTGACGCTTCAACCTAATGGTAACAGGTTGCCAACAGATTTACCGAATTTCAGTGGTTATAATTCTTCTGCAGGTGCTAAATTGCGTAGCTGGGGAGCACCTTTGTGGGATCAGGTTATCTATGGACATGACGGTGTACTTACTACTCATTCTTCACATCCGGACAATGTGAAGGATTTCTACGAAACCGCCCATCGGTACACGCATACATTGGCTGTGGAAGGTGGTTCGAAAAAGAATAATTATCGCGTATCGTATACGAGAAGTAAGGGTAATAGTGTAGTACACGGTATCAATGAAAGCTTTAAAGATATATTCAATCTCCGGTTGATGAATACGATTACTAAATGGATGACTTTAGATTCTAAAATGACTTACTCACATGAAAAGGTAGACAACCGTCAATATATGAATGGTTCGGATAAGAATCCTATATATGCGTTTGTTACTCTTCCTCGTTCGCTTTCTATTGATGTATTGAAACATTATAAGGATGAAAATGGAAATGAAATGATTCCGATTGGTGAACGTGGTTATAATCCGTATTGGAATATTTATGAAAATACGAACTCTGACACGCGTGACAGGGTGAGCGGATCGATGAATCTGGAAGTAAAATTACTTCCGGGCTTGAAGGCGGTAGGTAAAGCCGGACTGGATGCTTATTGGTGGAAAGGAATGGAGTTCTTTAATCTGGGTGCACGTAGTGATGTGGACGGTGGTATGAAGAACTGGATTAATAACAGTACTTCTACTAACTTTGAAGCTTTATTGATGTATAATAAAACATTTCATAAAATATCAGTCAATGCCATTGCCGGTATTAGCCGATATGAACGCAACTCGGAGAAAAGAACGGAAAGTGTGAATAGTATATTGGTTCCTGATTTCAAGAATATTTCTAACTCGAATGAGTATCCTAGTGCCACTCAACTGCAATCTAAGAAGATAATCCGTTCTGCTTACGGCTCGGTGTCATTAGGTTACAATAGTTATGTTTATTTAGATGTAACGGCCCGCAATGACTGGTCGTCTACTTTACCACTGGATAATTGCTCTTATTTTTATCCTTCTTTTGGTGCTACGTTTATTTTTACCGATGCATTTAAGATCAAATCACCTATCTTGTCGTTCGGTAAGATTCGTGCTTCTTTTGCTTATGCCGGTTCTGACACAGATCCATATCGGATTAATCAAACCTATAAGTTGGGTAGCATTTATAATGGTTCACCTTTGCAAACCATTAGTACAACTTTAAATAATGATCAACTTTTGCCGGAACGTAACCGTTCTTTGGAACTTGGAGCTGATCTCCGCTTTTTCCATAATCGTTTGGGTGTAGATGTAACTTATTATCGTTCTGATGCCTATGACTTGATAACGAAAGTCGCTTTGCCGGTGCCTAGCGGTTATAGTTTTAAATTCTTGAATACAGGTCATGTACGTAATCAAGGATGGGAAGTTGTGTTGTCTGCTACTCCCGTCAAGACCAAATTGTTTGAATGGAATGCGAATATCAACTGGGCGCGTAATCGGTCGGAAGTGATTAAGGTAGTGGACGGAAATCCTAATGTGCAATTATTGAAATCAAGCAATGTCAGTATCATGTTGGAAGAAGGTATGCCTTATGGAGTCATTCGGGGACGTGCCTGGAAACGTGATGACCAGGGACGTAAATTAGTCGATTCTTCAGGTAAAATATTGGTAACGGATAATACGCAATATTTAGGCTGTGCCGAGCCGAAATGGACGGGAAGTTTTGGAAGCAATTTCAGAATCCAGAATTTTACAGTTAGTTTCCTGTTTGATGCACGTATTGGAGGAACTCTTTATTCGGGAACATGGAATAGAGCGACAACAGCCGGTGTGGTTGCCGAATCTGCCGAAGGACGTGAAGGATATTATTTGAGTAATGTGATTTATGGTGAGAGTAGTGCAAAGGCAACTTCCGGTTATCAATATCCGGACGCTTATTTTGAAGACGGAACGCCTTGTCTCTTGTTTGTCAAGCCCAATAATCGCTATGCCAGCTATGATGAAAGATCTGTATTTGATGCTTCCTATATTAAATTCCGTGAACTTTCTGTTGCCTACAGTCTTCCGAAGTCTATCCTAAAGAAATTGCCGATTAGTGGTCTACGACTGGCTGTGGTAGGACGTAATTTAGCTATTCTTCATCAAAATACTCCTAAAGGCATAGATCCGGAGGCTTCTTCTTCATCAGGAAATGCTCAAGGTATAGAATATGGAGGAATGCCGCCCGTATCTTCTGTCGGATTTGATATTAAACTAACCTTCTAAAGATAGAATATTATGAAACAGATTAAAATATTATTAGCCGGTTTTGCTGCAATGGCCATTTCTTTCGTTTCGTGTACGAATGACTTTGAATCTGCCAATGCCAATCCCAATGAACTTAATGAAATTAATCCTGAATATTTGTTCAATACGAGTTCTTATTATACGCTGAATGCTTTTTGCGGAAGCATGAAAAAAGTGTTGTTGGCCAACTATAGCCATTATTATGGTGGAGCTGCCGGTGGACAGGTACAACGGTATGGAAATCAAGGTTCAACCAATGATTCATATTGGAAGAATGTATATAATTATGCTATTTTTCCTGTTCACTTTATACAAACGCAAATGGAAAATGACGAGCAATATCACAATCGTGTACTTATTGCTAAAATATGGGAAAACTATCTTTTCTCACAAGCAGTTTCTATTTGGGGAGGTATTCCTAAAAGTCAGGCTTTTAATGCCGGCGAGAGAGTGCCTTACGATAAGGAATCGGATATTTATTATGCTATGCTGAATGATTTGAAAGCATGTGCCGACGGGTTGAAGATGGATGGAGATGTTTATAAAGCAGACCCTATTTTTCCTTCAGGACAGAAATCCAGCGACTTATTGAAATGGAAGAAGTTTGCCAATTCACTACGTTTGCGTTTGGCCGTTCGTATTTGTAATGCTGACCGTTCGAAAGCGACTGAAGTGATTGATGAACTTATGGAAAATGAACAGAACTTGATGACAAGTAATGAAGATAATTGTCTTTTGCAATGGGGAGATAACGCAGATACAAGAAATTATTTTTATGATTATCTGGTTATCAACCGTGAAAGTAATTTGGATAAGCTTCACTCTGCCGGCGAATCGATTCTGATGTATATGGCTCCCTATGCTGATCCGCGGTTGGAGAAATTTTTCACTCCTGCCAATGCTGCTTCTATGCCTGATAACTTCCATTGGGCACCTTATTGGGGACAACCGAAAGTTTCTAATTTGCCTTCGGGAGTCAGCTTGTCTCCCAATCCGCATAGTGGAAAGACGGCGGATGATTACTCTCAATTACAGGATAAATTCACGGAGCAAAGTTATGCAGAAGTAATTATGAATTATGCAGAAGTGTGCCTGTTGAAAAGTGAATTGGTTCATAAAGGTTTGGGAAGTGGTTCGCAAACAGCCGAGGCTTATTACAATGCTGGTGTGAACGCTTCAATGGCTCAATATGGCGTAGACGGTGGAAAAGTAAATAATTATCTTCAGACTCCGGGAATTAAATGGAATACATTGACAGATCTCACAGTCACAGAAGAAGGTGAAGATTATTATAAAGATTTTATCGGCATTGTATCTTCTGCTATTACCTCTGATGAACCAGATCCGATTTATCGTCAGATTATCATGCAGCAATATATAGCTATGTTTTATCAATCGTTGGATGCGTGGACACTGATTCGCCGTAGCCAAGTATTGGAATTCCCGCCGCATTTCTCGCCGGAAACCGGATATGGCGCTGTAAATGCCGGTACCAAGGATAATCCTTATGCTTATATTCCACAGCGATTGGTATATCCCGATAGCGAGAAAACAAACAATGAATATGAATTGACGAAAGGTATTGCCAATCTCGATGGTGGACAGGATGCAATGTCGACTAAGTTATGGTTTGCATTGCCCACTAAGACTAACCCTTATTTGACGAATAATTAAAAAATGAAGGATATGAAAAAGATAACTATTATATTGCTCGGATTCATCGCTTTGTTAGCTGTATCTTGTGATAAAGACGATCATTTGGCTCCTGATAAGAGCAAATATGTGTATGATATACCACAGACGGATTTACCTGTGGATGCGATAGTCGGTGCTTATTATACCAATATAACTTCCTCTTCCAGCTGGTTAAAGTCCGGTAATAAAATATATGCCGGTACTCCTTTGTTGGGTGAATATTTGTCTACAACCAGTGGCGTGTTACAGCAACAGCTTGCTTGGGCGGATGAGGCTGCCTTGGACTTTCTGATAGTTACTTGGGATGCTGCTTCAGCAGATAATACATTGATTACAAACTTTAAGTCTGTACGTACGGCAACCAATGCAAAAGTCCGCTTGGTGATCAATTATAACACCAAACATCTGAAAGTATCTAATGACAAACCGCTTCAAGAGGAAGAGAATTTGAATAAGATGATCAATGACTTTACGAATACTTTAGTGCCTTTATTTAATGATGAGGCCTATTATAAAATGAACGGAAGACCGGTTATTCTAATAACTCCGTCTAACCTTTCTTCTTCTGCATTGAAGAGTATTGATTATTCTTTGGTCATCCCGGCATTAAAGAAGGCTGTATCAGAATTGGGGTATGATCTTTATACGATTGGGGAATTTACTACCGGTTGGGTAGCTCCGGTGAATTATGAGGAACATCAGATTGCTTCTTTTGATGGAGTGACAGTGAACGATTGGTCAACGAATATGTACGACCGTTATTATGCCTTTTTCAGTTTTGTTGATTTGAATTGGGCCAATTGGAAGACTACAATAGCCAAATGGAATACAGACTTTGTTCCTTGTATCTTTCCTTCTTATAATGACCGTATCAATTCAACTTCAAGTTATAAATATACTTTCGGGCAAGATGGAGAGACTGCTGATTATATTAATTTCTGTAATGTAGCTAAACGGAATATCGGAAGTAAAAACATTGTGTTAGTCAATTCATGGAATAATTACCAGAAAGGAACGAATTTGGAACCGACGGAGGAAAACAAATCTGAATTTCTGAAGATAACCAGAAATCAATTTAAGAAGTAATAGTTATTAATAACGGGATACGATGCATCAGGCAGATCGTCGTATCTCGTGATAACAATAAATAATTTATGAGAAAGAAAATAATATCGGTCGTTTGTTTTCTCCTGGCTGTTTTTGTATCTCATGGGATAGCTGCGGATTCTGCTCCCTTTTTCTTTTTGCAATTAAGTGATCCCCAATTTGGCTTCATGGATAATAATAAGAGTATTTCGGCAGAAACAGAGGCTATGAATAAGGCTGTGACAGCTATAAATCAGTTAAAACCTCCGTTTGTGGTGATAACCGGTGATTTTGTAAATAATTCGAAGAGTAAGGAACAGATTGCTGCTTATAAGTCGATGATTGCTCAAATAGACCCTTCAGTGAAGGTTTATATGATTCCGGGAAATCACGATATAGGTAAGGTCAGCCGGGCTTCTATAGATAATTATAAAAAAAACTACGGAGAAACCCATTTTTCATTCAGGTATGGTGATTGTGCATTTATAGGTATTGATTCAAATATAATAAAAGAAGAGGACAAGGAGAGGGAAGAAGTTCAATTTAAGTGGCTGGAACAGGAATTACAGAAAACGAAGGATGCCAGATTCAAGTTTGTTTTTACTCATTGCTCTGTTTTTCTAAAGCGGATGGATGAACCTGTGAATTATTCGAATTTCTCTTTGCCTATGCGAGAGAAATATGTGCGTTTGTTTCAGAAATATGGAGTAAACGCAATATTTGTGGGGCATTTACATAACAATGCTTATGGAAAGGTTGGCGATATGGAAATGATAACGATAGGCCCGGTAGGAAAGGTGCTGGGGACAGGGTATCAAGGGATGAATCTTGTGAAAGTATATCCGGATCGGTTTATCAGTGAATTTATTGCCTTAAATCAGTTTCCGAAAGAGGTGGTGATGTCTGATCCGGCGACAAAAACGACGGAGTCGATGAGTCGTGTCCGTTTCAAATCAATAAGGAATTTAGTGATGGCAGGGTATCAGGGGTGGTTTAATACTCCTGAAGACGGTGCTGGTTTGGGTTGGAAACATTTTGAAAAAGAAAAAGAGTTCAAACCGGGCAAGTGTACCATTGATCTTTGGCCGGATGTTTCTGAATATGAGAAAACCTATGAAACGGCTTTTAAGTTACCTGATGAGACACCAGTAAAGGTTTTTAGTTCGTATGATGCTTCTACTACAGATCTGCATTTTAAATGGATGAAGCAATATGGAATTGATGGGGTATTTATGCAACGTTTTGTTGTTTCTATACGAAATCAGAAAGGGAAGGATAATTATAATAAAATACTGAATAATGCTGTTCTTTCGGCAGAAAAGTATGACCGGGCAATTTGCCTGATGTATGACCTTTCCGGTATGGAAGCCGGTGAAGAAGATATATTGATACGTGACTGGAAAGAGCTGTGTGAGAAGTATAAACTAGTTTCCCGGAACAACAATCATTATGTTTATCATCATGGTAAACCGTTAGTTGCTGTTTGGGGAATAGGGTTTAATGATCGCCGTAAATATGGATATGAGCAGGTAAAGAAAATCATTGATTTCCTGAAGAGTGAAGGTTGTTCCATATTGGTAGGTGTACCTACTCATTGGCGGACATTAACGATAGATGCTGTCTCTGATACGCGATTGCTTGAACTGGTAAAACAGGCGGATATTGTTCATCCATGGTTGGTAGGACGTTTTGATAATCATACGTATGAGCCATATCGTAAATCGATAGAGGAAGATATAAAGTGGTGCAAAGCGAATGGTAAAGATTATATGCCGGTGTTGTTTCCGGGCTTTAGTTGGCATAACATGAAAAAGGATGCTCCGCAAAACATGATTCCGAGATTAGGGGGACGTTTCTTCTGGCAACAGGTGAAAGGGGCTGTAGATGCAGGAGCAGAAAGCCTTTATTTGGCAATGTTTGATGAGATAGATGAGGGGACAGCTTTCTTTAAATGTACAAATACACCTCCGGTGGGTGAAAGTTCTTTTATAACTTATGAAGGAGAAGCACCCGATCATTATCTTTGGCTGGCAGGTGAAGCTGCTAAGTATTTGAGAGGAGAACTGCGTTCATCCCGGATGCCGGTTCGATAAGGATGTGGAGTATAATAGCCGGATATATTTCGTTGTTGGTGCAGAGTAACTATATTATTTTAATATCCTAAGATTGAAAAAACATATTTTTTATATCTTTGCTTCAAATAAGCTTTTGCTATGAAATATATCCGACTGTTATTTTATATTTTATTTATCTCGAAGACTATAGTCACTTGGGGTAGTGAAAATATCGGAGGCCTTTCTTTTCGTGCTTATGAATATTCAAAAGATGAACGTACTTCATTCATCATACCGTCCGGCAATCAGGGAGTGAGATTCAAAGATTATTTATCTGTTTCTTTTGATTTGAAGATTAGGGAAAAAGGCGAGCATTTTGGTTATGTATGCCGTATGATTGTTGACAATAGAAATAGCCTCAATCTGATATTGGTTAATCCTGTGAACGAAGAGCCTTATTTGTGTTTGATTAAAGACCAGCAATATTTAGGAAAGATACATTCTTCTGCGACTATCGATATTCATGAGTGGAATAGGATAAAGATAGAATTGGAGTATAAAAATGATACGTTATATGTCAGAAATAATGGTTCTCTTATTTCTAAAGAGAAAGTTGCTGCCCCGGATAATCATTCTGTTAAAGTCTGCTTTGGTGCTAATAAATTAGCTTCTTACACAACTTCGGACGTGGCACCTATTATTTTGAAGGATGTACAGATCGGTCTGGAACCTGGGAGCATAAAATATGAATGGTCGTTGGAGCAAGCAGTATCTGACACTTTGCTTCAGGACAAGTTTCAGCAGATGACAGCTTTTATATCAAATCCGGAATGGATTATTAATAGTCACATGTATTGGAAACATAGGAAAACGTTATCTTTTTCATCCAAGACTTTTCCTGTCCCGTGTGAAGATCAGTCGGCATGTTATTTTATTGCAAAAGATCGTATTGTCAAATATGATTTAATACGGAGTACAACTAAAGAATATGTTTTCTCGCCATTGATTGATGTAAATCGGATCACTAACCAGTTTCTTTTTGTTCCTTTGAAAGATAAAGGTAGCCAGTTGGTTTATTATGACTTTGAGAAACCTGATGGGGAGAATTTGTCTTTTTTCAATTTTCAAACAAAAAGTTGGTCTATTCCTATCCAACGGAAAAGGCAGTCTTCTTATACACAACATAATCGTTTTTTCAATCCAAAAGATTCATCAATTGTACAAATTCTGGGATATGGATTTCATTTGTATACCCGTGAGTTGAATAGAATATCTCTGTCGGGTGAAGTGATAAAGGGAGAGTTGCCGGATGTGATTACTCCTCGCTATTTGAGTGCCATAGGGAAGACCGATTCGCTGGTTTATATTTATGGAGGATTGGGAAATGACTTGGGTAAACAGGAGTATGGGGTCGTTCATTATAAGGATTTGTATAAATTGAACTTGAATGATTATTCTTTGGAAAAAAAGTGGGCTATACCGGAGAATCTTTGTGATGAGGTAGCTGCTTCTACGTTGATAGTTGATGAAGTAGAAAAAGGTGAACATGCAAAAGGATTGTTTTTTTCTTCAGGTCGTTTTCTATCTTCTCTAGTTTTGAAAGATTTAAATTTGGAGAATGGACAAGAAACTGTTTTAGGTGATACAATACCTTATACTTTCTTAGATGTTAATTCTCATGCAGATTTAATTTATCTTGCTTCAGAAAAATGTTATTACGCTGTAACAGTTCACCAAGTAGAGGGGAATAATTATGAAGCTAATATTTATTCTATTGCATCTCCAGTGTTGCCTATTCAAAATATAACAGTACAGGAAAACAGGGGGACTTGGTGGAAATTACTGTTTATATGTATTTGTGTAGCAGGTTTAGGGGGAATTGGGTGGAGATTAAGGAATAGCAGAAAGCATGATAAGAAAGAAGCTATATCTATTTCACAACAAGATATTTGTGAAAAAGAAGAAGGGGTTGTTTCAGATATAAATAGTGAAAAAGAAATTCAAGAAAATGACCACCTATATTCCTCGTTTGAAGCTCCTGTATTGAACACCACACCAGGAATTTATATGCTAAACGGATTTCAGGTTATTAATCGGGATTTAAAAGACATTACCGGAAAATTTACGCCTATTATGCGTCAATTATTATCTGTTATTATTCTTTATTCCAATCAGAATAATAAGGGGATTTCTAATATCAAGTTAAAAGAATTGTTGTGGTATGATAAGTCAGAAGAGAGTTTCTCTAATAACCGTAGTGTAAATATACGTAAGATACGTCTTTTGTTGGAAGAGGTAGGAGATACGGAGATATCATCAGCAAATGGTTATTGGTACTTTCTTAATAAGGGGCATGTATATAATGACTATACTATAGCAAATCAATTGATGCAAAAGATGGCGCCTTTAGATGTGGTCCATAAGGAAGATCTAGAAAAATTATTGAGTCTGGCTTCATTTGGTCAATTGCTTCCTAATATGCAATTTGATTGGGTAGATAGTTTTAAAGCAGATTATTCCGATTCAATGATTGATCTTCTGAGCCGGTTAAGAGATAGCAAGCAATTTGTAGGAAATGATAACTTGAGAATACAAATCTCAAATTGTATTCTGCGATTTGATTCATTAGATGAAGAGTCTGTTCGCGTTAAGTGCCGTGCTTTAGTGGATTTGAAACGCATGGGAATGGCATATACTGCATTTGATCAATTCACCAAGGAGTATAAGCTAATATTGAATGAGGATTTTAAATATAGTTTTGAGCAGTTTATAAGTGAAGTGTAACTTATAGGTCGATGTATTACAAAAAATATTGTGTAGTTTTTCTGGAGGAAAAAGTCGATTTTATTGGAGTTAATTCTTTATAATTCTTAAATTTGTATCCTATTACAGAATATGAATTAACACTATTATCAAAATGAAAAGAATTTGGGTGGCTCTTTTGGTGTTTTCTATACTAGGAGGGAGCATATCAGCAAATGCTATTTCTTTTAAACGCAAAAAGTCAAAAAAGAAGGAGTCTGTTGAGAAAGAAAAAACTGCTTATGATAAACTGTTCTCATCTAATCATTCAAAAGCAGAAGGTTTTATCACTGTACATAAAGTAAAGGAGAAAGTTTATTTTGAACTACCTTTATCAATGTTGCAGCGTGATATGTTACTAGGTTCTACAGTAACAGAAATTAGTGATAATAAGAATGCTATTATTGGTTCGAAACCTACCGAACCTCTTCATTTTCGTTTTGAGAAATTGAATAATAAAGTCTGCTTGTCGGCAGTGCAGACCAATAATGTGGGTGATGACAATGGTCACCGATTGAAGGCAGCTATTGAGATGAGTAATATGAATGCCATTCTGCAAGTATTTGATATTTCGGCTTATAATAACGACAGTACGGCAGTTGTTTTTGATGTTACCGATTTCTTTGTAAGTGACAATAAATTAATATCCCCGTTCGATAAATACAGCGTGAATACATCAGGGGGACGTAAACGTTTGACCTCATTTCAAAGTAACAAATCATTTATTGATGGTTTTAAGGCTTTTGAAGATAACATATCAGTCCGTAGTTGCTTGAATTATACTTATTCGTTGACTGGGGGCAAAGGGAAAGACATAAAAGACGAACCTCTGACCGCAAAGGTAACCCGTTCGATTATATTATTGGATACGATTCCTTATCGTCCCCGATTGATGGATAGCAGAATTGGCATTTTTCCTACAATGAAAAATGAATATTCAGCTGCTAAACAGACAACTCGTTCTATCTATTATGCAAATCGTTGGCGTTTGGAACCTTCAGATTTGAGAGGTTATATTGAAGGGAAGAAAGTGACTCCTATTAAACCGATAGTATTCTACGTAGACAGTTGTTTTCCAGAAAGTTGGAAAGCATCTATATTTGAAGCTGTCAATCAATGGAATGAGCCATTTGAAAAAATCGGTTTTACACAAGCTATCCAGGCTAAAGAATTTCCGAAAGACGATCCGGAATTTGATCCGGATAATTTGAAATATTCATGTATTCGTTATGCTCCGATAGGGATTGAGAATGCAATGGGACCATCGTGGGTTGACCCTCGTAGTGGGGAAATATTGAATGCTTCGGTATATCTGTACCATAACGTCATAAAATTGTTGAATAATTGGCTGTTTATTCAAACTGCTCAAGCCGATAAGCGTGTACGTCATAAAGTAATTCCGAGAGAGGTGATGGACGATGCTTTACGTTATGTCGTTTCTCACGAAGTGGGTCATTGTTTGGGATTTATGCATAATATGAGTGCTTCTTCCGTAATTCCCGTAGATTCGCTCCGTTCTTCTTCATTTACGCAGAAGCATGGTACTACCACTTCCATTATGGATTACGCGCGTTTTAATTATGTGGCACAACCTGGTGATATGGAACGGGGAGTACGTA
The DNA here is from genome assembly GCF_003604005.1 of Bacteroides sp. OF03-11BH. Lineage (NCBI taxonomy): Bacteria > Pseudomonadati > Bacteroidota > Bacteroidia > Bacteroidales > Bacteroidaceae > Bacteroides > Bacteroides sp. OF03-11BH. The sequence goes on from NZ_QTMW01000016.1 coordinate 54,069, forward strand.
TGATGCCGCCATATTTTGGTTTGTATGACGATTATCTGATTCGCTGGAATTATACACCTGTGCCGGAAGCTAAAACTCCGGAAGAGGAATATGTCATCACTTCGAAATGGATTACGGATTTATCAGATAATCCTGTATATCGGTATGGTAAGCAGCAGTCGGATATACTCGACCCTCGTTCTCAAACGGAAGATTTGGGTGATGATGCTGTGAAAGCAACCCGATATGGAGTGAAAAATCTGAAATACATTCTGGCTAATCTGAATCAATGGCTAGGAGAAGAAGATGTGGATTATACACATCGGTCGGATATTTACGATGGTATAATCATGCAATATCTGACTTATATGTTGCATGTATATCATAATATAGGAGGAATCTATTTGCATGAAAAATTGGTTGGTGATAAGGTGGAAGCCTTGCAGGTTGAACCTAAAGAGAAGCAGAAAGAGGCAATGAATTACTTTTTGGAGCAATTGGCGACCTTGGATTGGCTGGATGATGAAAATGTCCTGAAGGTACTGCCTATGGTAGGGAAACCATCGGATGCTTTGCGGGATGTAATGATGAAATTATTGATGAAAGCTCCTGCCCGGGTAGAATTTTCGGCATTAAAAGCCGGTAAAGAAGAAGGATATGATGTTGATGAATGTATGAATGATATTTATACATATATATGGAATCCTACTATACAAGGACGTAAATTAAGTGCTACTCAAATGAAACTGCAGAATTTGTTTATCAAACACCTGGCTTCGACTGCCGGAATCCGATTGAGTAAAGATACTAAATCATTGAAAAGTGAAGAAGATGCATGGGGGCAGTTAGCTGCTTTTCATCATAAAACAGGTGTAGGGCATAAAGGATGTTGTTGTGCGTCCGATCTGGGGCGTATGTTTAATCCAGTGGCTGGATTTGACGAACCAATGGCAGAGTATTTTATTCCCAAAAACCAGGATAGTATGTGTTATGGTTATTTCCTGCGCATACGTAATTTATTAAACAGCCGGAAGCAACATGTTGATAAAGATACGCGGCTTCATTATCAGTTATTGCTTCATCAAATGAATAATGCATTAAACAGATGATTATGAAGAATAAATATATCTTTTTGCTCTTTTTATCAGTATTTGGTGTGTTTGTCTTTTCTCCTTTGGAGGCTGTTGCCAAAAAAAAGAAAAAAGGGAAAATAGAGCAGGTTAAACCCAAAAGCGCATACGAAAAACTGTTGAAGGATAAACCGAATAGCGTCGAAACTAAAGGACTGATGAATCTTTATTGGGTAGACGATAAAGTATATATGGAAATACCCAGAGATGTGTTGGGTAAACGTTTGCTGATGGGAGGTGTAGTCGATAAACTAAGTAACCCTCAGGAATCATCTGTTGGCTTTTGCCCTGTTGCACCTTTACAAGTGAAATTCTGCCGGTCCGATTCTTTGGTTAGGTTATATCAGGTAGCGGACCGTCCGGTGACAGAACAAGATTCCCGTATCGGAGATGCGCTGAAAAAAAGTTTCAGTGATGTCATTTTAAATCAGTTTTCTATAAAGGCTTATTCTCCGGACAGCGCTTTGGTGATTGACGTTACATCTTATGTTTTTCAGGATGATAAATACATGAATCCGATTGATCCGAAAGCATACAATACGATGGGGGGCTGGGTGAAGCGTAAAGCCTCTTTCAAACAGAAACAATCAATGATATCAGGAATAGCTTCTTATCCAGATAATGTATCTATTTCATGCTATATGAGCTATGAATTAGCGATGTCATTATTCGGTATTTTTCCGATAGCAGAAAATATTCCCTTCAGCGCAGTTGTGAAGCGTACTTTTATGTTATTACCGGAAGATGGGGATTATTGTCCTCGTTTGGCTGATCCTCGTATCGGAACTTTATGGAGCGGCAAGGTGAATTTTTCGGATAAGGAGCAAGGCAGCAACATACAGTATTGGGTGAATCGCTGGAACCTGGCTGTTGATAAACCTGTTGTTTTCTATGTGGATACGCTGTTGCCTGAAAAATGGCAGAAGTGTGTGTATCGTAGCGCTGAGATATGGAACAAAAGCTTTCAGAAAATAGGTTTTTCTAATGCGTTAGATGTGAAACCTTACCCTAAAGATATAGGATTTGATGCCAACAGTATTACTAAGTCTTGTATCCGGTATGTCGTTTCACCTTCCGGTCAGATTACGGATAATTATTGGAGTGATCCGTTGACAGGAGAAATAATAAGTGCCAATATTTATATCCCTCATAATTTAGCTTCGAAAATTCAGCTGAATTATTTCTTACAGACAGCTTCCTTTAACGAGAAAGCCCGCACGTTGATGCCGGATGAAGATTTGGTGGAAGAAGCATTGACTTCGTTATTGTTGAGGCATTGGGGGCATTGTCTGGGATTGACGGATAATATGGCAGGATCTATTGCTTATCCGGTAGATTCGCTTCAGTCGAAAGAGTTTGTAAAAAAACATGGGCTATCTGCGTCAGTCATGGATAAGTTGCCGATGAACTATTTACTTTCGGTTGATAATTATAGTGCTGATATACCTTTGACGCAACAAGTGCTGGGAGAATATGACCATTGGGCGATTCGTTATCTTTATCAGCCAATGAATAAGAAAACACCGCAAGAAGAATTATCGGATTTGCGGAAGCTGGTTTCTGAACGGAATCAGAACCCATTATTGCTTTTTAAACGTCCGCAGAGCAGGAAAGCTTATTATGATCCTCGCGGAATGGAGATGGATTTGGGAAATGATGCTATTCGTGCGGCAACCATTGCTTTTGAGAATTTGGGTAAAGTAGTGGCGAATGCAAACCAATGGTTAGACAAGGAAGATTTCAACTATGAAAAACGAGCCTCACTATATGGAGAAATTATCAATCAGGCGGATGAATATGTGAAGCATGTATTGCAGCAAGTTGGTGGAATCTATTTGAATGACAGTTATCAAGGGGATAGTTACCCTTCTTATCAACCGGTATCCAAAGAGTTGCAACGTCGTTCGTACCAGTGGATGATGGAAGCTATCAGTCAAATGAACTGGTTGGACAATCGGGAACTGTTGAATCATTGTGCGCTGACAGGTAGCGCTGCTGACTATTCACAGAAGTTTTTTGCCAATTTGCTATTAATACAGCTCAATAACCTTTGGCTTAGCGAAAGTAAATCAGATGACCCTTATACGCAACAGCAGGCTGTCGAAGATTTAAAGAATCATCTTTTTAAGGAAGCAAGGGTAGGAAAGGAGCCTGACGACTGGAAACGTTTCTTACAGGGACAATTGCTGAGTTTTGTCATTTCTTGGTCGAATGTAAATGTGCCGAAAGGGAAAGATGAGACAGCTAATGCTTCTTCTAAACTGACTATTCAGACTGTCTGTCCTTACCGGGGGATGACGGCAATTGAGAGCATTCCTTATTCTTCTGCTCCTGAACGGGCTCCATTCTGGTATGGCTGTCTGTTGGATTTGAAAAGTGAGTTTACGAGAGCGAAATCAGTAGCACCTAACCGGGAAATGCAAGAGGAGTATGATTACCGATTGTTTACGATTGAGAAGGCACTGCGGAAATAGATATAATCTATAAAATGATTAGATATAAAAAAGCCAATTAATTCGTGATAAGATGAATTAATTGGCTTATATTTTTAATGAAGTTTTTCTTCTGTTTTGTTTATTCTACTACCCTTGTGAATGTGTAGGTTATACCAAAGAAACTCGCATCGAAATAATGACCGTACTCTTCAAACGTTGAGCTGAAGAAATCAGTTGGTATAAAATCGTGAAAGTAAATGATGATATTATTATCATCTATCTTATCCAATCCTATAAATGCATTTCCAAGCTCTGTTTTTCTCTTTGAGAAACAACGATTCACTTGCGAGGTGATGAAATAAGGAGCGTCATATTCTTCGTCAGCTATCCAGTTATAGATGCCTTTCTCTATATGGTCGAAAACAACAGTGTGTCCTTGAGGATTGCAAAAGAAGTTCTTTAAATCTCCCGTCAGGTATGGGATTATTTTATCTGTACCATCTTCTTGATGTACAAATTCCAGGTAGTCATTAGCTCCATTGTTTTCCGGCAGACTATTTACCCAGTCTTCGTCAGGCATACCAATATATACATAGTTGTCTTTATCTTTAATCTCCACAGGTTTCCATTTGCCCAGCATGTCAGTAAACTTTAACTGATCCAGTTTTATATTATAGGATACAAATGAGCCCGGATAGTAGAGTTCGGAGTTGTCAACTGGTGTACCTAGTTTAAGGATAGCGTTTTTTCCTGTATAATCTTCTGCTCCTTCTTTTATTTTTATCTTAAAACGTGTGTAGTAAGATCCTTTTGGAATGGTGACGGAAGTTATTCCGTTTTCAAGTTCAAAATCTTCGTTCAATATAGCTGTACTGGACGGGTCTATTTCTATCGGCAACACGATGTCTGTTGTTGCCCTGAAACTGCTGCCGCTATTTTCTCCTTCCACTTCGATTCTAATGTCTATTTCACTTAACAGACGATAGATAACAGGCTTGAAAGTATACATAATGTGCTCTTTCACTTCAACGGGGATAATCGCTATTTTCTTGTCACCGAGCGTATATCCGGAAACCGGGTTGATGGAAAGGCGGATTTCACGGTTGGCAGTCAGGTTGTTTTTGGGAGTAATGGTTAAAGTGGCACTTGTTTCTCCGGCTTTTATCATGAACCCGTTAGCAGAAATTTCATAGTCTTCATCCAATATGGCAGTACCTTCAATGATGACAGGAATGCTTAAGTCTGTTTCAGGTGCTACAGAAGCTCTCAATTCCACTTCCAGGCTACCGTTAGAAGGTAATATGTATATGGAGCGACTAAAAGATAACTTTGCACCCGACGAGTCGTCATCACTGCAAGCTGCCGACACTATGATTAGTATAATCATTAGCAGGAAGGAGCCTGTTATTTTGATTTTTGTTTTCATTTTAATCCCTTTTTATTGGTTAATGGCATTGTTGTATTCATCCCATAATGCTTGTACTTCTTCACGGTCTTGTGCATTCAGGATATTTCCGGTGGGAAGTAAATAATCTTCTGATGTATTATCTACTTTTGGGGTCAGTTCTTCCGGTTTATCACATGAAACCAAGAAAGCGGAAGAACCTGTGAGAATGAAACATAGGATATATAGTATCTTTTTCATAACTGTTTCTGTTTTTTATGGATAAATTATTCTATGTAGCCTGGATTTTGAATGAGCAAATCAGGAAATAATCTGATGTCTGCTTTGGGAATAGGAAAAGTATACAGATACTTTTCTGTGATAAATTTCTTTCCTTTGGCAGCGACCCAAAATTCCGGACGTCCGTTGCGTTTTAATTCAAACCAGCGGTCGCCTTCAACAAACAATTCTTTACGGCGTTCACAGAGGATGGCTGACATCAATTTTGTCAAAGGGATCCCAGTGGCGTCGGTTTTTATATTTTGTTGGAAAACTTCTGGGAGATTGTCAATCGTGTAGGCTATATAATCCTGAGTGATTCGTTTGGAACGAAGCTGGTTAAGATAACCTAGTGCGTCTGTTTCCTGATTCAGATGTGCGTGGGCTTCGGCTATAATCAGGCAAAGTTCTTCACTACGAAACTTGGTGGTGATGATTTTATTGACAATCCGTTTGGAATCATAGTTGCATTTGCGACGTACGTCATTGTCGGTGGCCGCAAATAAATCAACCAAATTTCTGTCGACAGGTCTTGATTTTATATCGGCTTGTGCAGTTGCGTAACTCATGGTTCCTATATCATCATCCATGGTGAATGAACGGATAATGACATTGTGTGCTTTTGCTTGTTTCTGGTTAATGGCTTCTACATATTCGTCAGCTTCCAGCATCGGGTATTTTTCTAATACTTCTTTGGCATAGGTAATGGCACTACTCCAGTTCTGTGTCCAAAAGAAGAAACGTGCGAAGTAGGCTTTTGTCACGGATGAAGTAAAGATAAAGTCTTCATTAGACACATTATATGAGAGGGCTTTCCGGAATCCTTCTTCTATAAATTCAGCAGTTTCTTTCAGATTGGCGCGTGCAGGCTTTGCTTCCATATCAAAATCGTCGACAAGTGGAAGTCCGAGAGTCTCTTTTGCCGTCTCCGGCTGGTATGGCTCACAGTAGCGCTGCATAAGGTTATAATAGCAAATAGAACGAATGCTCCAGGCTGTTCCCAATAGGGTTCTAGCTAAATCGGATTCCGTATCATCCATGTTGCCGATAACCATATTACAGTCTTTGATAACAGAGTAGAGTGTTTTGTAAGTGGCCTGATTTTTGTTAATGGCACTTCCCACATAAATGCTCGTATAGCCGAAATTGCTGGCAAGCGTTGCATTCAAGTCATCGGCAAACATCTCTAAAGTTGTCATTACTTCTGGATTGGGAATGATAACGTCATCTCTTCCTTTTTCTATCTGATCCAACCAATAATGGATAATGGTCGAAAAATCTTCAGCTGTTTCAGGAATTATCTTTCCTTTGGGCTTTACGTCTAAGTAATTGTTGCAGGAAGCCAACAATATCATCAGACCACAATAGATAGATATGAATAGTTTATTTTTCATCGTTTATTGTTATTTAAAATCCAACATTTACGCTAAACATCACAGAACGGCTTATCGGATAAGTAGCACCGGGGGTTTCAGGATCCATGCCTGAATAGCTGGTGAATGTGAAGAAGTTGTTCAGTGACAAAGAGAAATCTACATTGGAGAGAGCCGAATTACTTATTAACTTCTTAGGTAGCGTATATCCTAAAATGATGCTCTTAATTCTGGCATAAGATAAGTTGGTAAGGAAAGCTCCATGCGTGATTTCTTTGTGCATAGGGTTATAATAGCCAAATCCGTAAACCTCACCGAACGGATTCCATACGCGCGGATAAGTGCCATTTGTATTATTGGGCGTCCAACGGTCGGCTGCTGCTTTCGGAACATTCAGATGGTGTGCGAACAAATCATTTTGGAAGACTTGTTCGCGTTCTGTGTAATTAAATACCCCATTACCGCTTACGGTGCTAGCTGAAGTTGGCGACTTGATGAATTCAAAATTTTTGGCTCCTGTGGCAAAAGTTCCGTTTACGCTAAGGCGAATACCTTTATATTCGGCGGTTACATTAAATCCTCCGGTTACGGGAGCTTCACTCGTGCCTAGATAATACCGGTAATTATCGGGCTTATTCAAGTCGGTAGCTGTGTGTATTTCAGCATCGGGACGCAACTGGTATGTATATAATCCTGTTTCGGGGTCAATACCTGTGTATCTCCCACTATAGATGGCGTCTACAGGATAGCCCTCCCATAAGTTATTATATCCCATGCTGCTATAGGAAGCTTTATATTTGGTCACTTTATTCTTGTTGTAAGCTATGTTGGCAGAAAGAGACAGACTGAAATCTTTTGTTTTAACAGGAGTTCCATTCAGGGTAGCTTCGATACCTTTGTTGTCAATATTGGCAGTATTGTATTTCTGTTGGGTGAATCCTGTGCTGCTTAGTACTTGCACACCTGTTACAATGTCTTTACTTTTCCGGTAGTATCCTTCCACTATACCTGTCAAGCGGTCGTTAAACATTCCGAAATCAAGAGCCACTTTCACGTCTTGCGTCTTTTCCCAACGTAGATTGGGATTCGGTGGACTAACTACTTTTCCTATATGATAAATATTGTTGGAAATATTCCGGTAGTCATCGTAGTAACTGATAATCATTTGTGGGCTGACACTACGGTTGATGTTACCAGTAAATCCGGTTGCTATACGGAGTGTTAATCTGTTCAGTACGGGTTTCAGCGAAGCCATGAAATCTTCTTCACTAACATTCCACGCTGCGCCGGCTGCCCAGTTAGGATTAAATTGTTTGTCACTACCAAAATTAGAACTACCGTCAGTACGGAAAGAGACATTCAGTACATATTTGTTTTTGTAGTAATAGTCGGCAGATGCATAGAAAGAGACAAAGCGTTGTTCGCTCCATGTTTCTCCGTTCGAGCCATCAATAGCAGCGAGATAGGCTTTCAGCTTCTCGTAGCCTACTCCTGTCGGGTCATCAGGAAGTGGGGTTATGGCATTTCCGGTGATTTCGTCGTAACCGTATCGTTTGCTGTACAAACCGTCTGATTTACTTCCGCGGAATTCGGCACCGGCTATAAGGGAGACAGAGTGGTCTCCAAAAGAATCATCATAAGCAAAATGCCCGCGGACCATATAGCTCTCATTATCTACATTGCGTTGCAAGATAGAAGCATATTCCTTATTAGTATTGTTATCGATAGAGAGACGGTTGTCTAAAGCTGCTTTTGTGTTTTTACCATATATTTCCTTTAGACGGTTGGTGGAATAAGTATATGAAGCCAGGCCCACAAAGCGCAAATGGTTGATAATGCTGTAATCAATTCCTGCACGAACCATTGTTTTTATATTCTTAGTGCGTGAAGAAGTTTCGTCCATTTCGCGAAGTACATTAAATCCACAATCAGGTATAATCTTGGAACTAGTCTTTTTATTGTTATATTCTCCTAGTGCATAATATGTTTCATCTGCCCGGTAACTGCCGTCTTCGTTATACGGACTTTCGTATGGATTGGCAAAATAAGCATATTGGAAAGGATCGAGACTATTCAGTGCCGGGGACTTTGAATATTGATAAGACATGGATGCCCCAAAGTCAATCTTGACTTTCTGGCTGGGGTGCATTGATAGATTAGCTGTCAGGTTATAACGGTCGTAATCATTATTTTTCAATAAACCGGCGTTGCGGGTATATGCTAGTGAAGTATAATAGGTGTATTTGTCTCCACCACCATTAATGGACAAGTTGTGGGTGGTAGAAACACTGTTGCGAAACAGTTCATCGTACCAATCGGTATTCGTTTTACCTAATTCTTCGATATACGTATCTTGTTGTTCTTTGCTCCATCCGGCAAACTTTCCCCTACCAGCACGAATGATGCCTACTACTCCTACCACCGGATAGTCATTTGTCCCGGCTTCAAATCCCGGAGCAGAGAATTCATCCCATAATCCCTGTTCATAGGCAAGCTTCTCTTGTGAATTCATCAAAGAGTAGTTCCGTTGGGGTGGTAAAGTGACTGATACATTGCCTGAATAGTTTATTTGGGCTTTTCCTGATTTGCCTTTTTTGGTGGTGACAACAATTACTCCACCGGCTGCTCGCGAACCATAAATAGCAGCGGCTGAAGCATCTTTCAAAATAGTAATACTTTCTATGTCGCTGGGATTGATGCCAGCGACACCATTCATGAACAAGTCGTCAAATTGACCGGATTTTATTTCAGCACTGGTAGGCATATCGGTACTTCCACTTTGCATGGGAACTCCGTCGATAACCCATAGTGGCTCACCATCTCCGGTGATTGTATTGGTACCTCTGATTCGTATTTTTTGTGTACTACCAGGTTGTCCGGATATGGCTGATACGGCCACTCCTGCTATTTTACCTTGCATGAGGGCGTCTACCGTTGGTTGGGCTTGGTCTTTTAACTGGTCGGCCGAGATAATTCCGACAGAACCAGTCATTTTCTTAAAAGTAGTTTGGGTATAACCTGTAACGACAACTTGATCCAGTTCACTTGTTGCAGATTCCATTTTAATTTTGATAAAAGGTGTTGCTCCTTTCAATAAGTGCTCTACATTTTTCATGCCAATGTAAGAAAAAACAAGTGTCTTGCCTTCTTTCATCTCTTTGATGGAAAACTTACCATCAATATCTGTGGTAACACCGACTTGGGGGAGCTCCTTATAGCGGACGGATACGCCTACTAATGGTACCCCACTTTCGTCAGTTACAATACCTTTCACTGTTACCTGTGCATTTGCAAATAAAGGTAAAATTAGAGCGAAAAGTAATGTTAATGAAAAAATGGTAATTTTATTCATAATTGTATTATATTGGTTTGAATATATGCAAATGTATTATTATTAGCTGATATAAACAAGAAAAATGATAATATTTGTATTTAAAATGTGTGCTTTTGTTTGAGTGAATATCATTCGATGTTTATTATATTTTTATAAAAGTATAGAAAATTGGTTCATGGTATGTTACGACTGGCTTTTTGCATTATACTGCATATTGGGGAGTTTGATATGTTGTAGAAGGCAAAAAAGAAGTGGCTTAATTTGACAATTTTGGGGCATAATTGCTATACCCAAAACGGTTCGTTTCATGTATGGTTATAAATTTATTCCATATCATTATATTTTGGACATGATAAGATTATCATTGAAATATATTTCAACATATGCATTCCTACGATAGAAGTGTCAAAAATAAAAGAGACTAACAATTTCCTTAATTATAAGTTTAGGACTTTATCAGTTAATTCGTTTCTCGGTGAGAAACACTTCGTTTCTCGGTGTCGAACAGGTTGTTTCTCGGTGAGAAACGGGTCGTTGGTTTTAAAGGAAACCCCCGAATAGTAACCGACTGGATAACAGTGTTTTACAAAACAGTGTTATCTATAAGAAATACATAGGAGTTTTATTGACATTTTTTTGGTAACACCATTTGTTTCTATTGCATCTATTACTGTAATAATATTTACATTAAAACTAAAATATGGCATTTATAAAAGAATTTGTTTCATTCCTTTCTGAAACAGGAATGAATCTATTTTTAAAGGTGGGGCTGCTCTGAACCGAATCTCTAGGATTTCAGATTGCGCCAAAATAATCTGATGATTGAAAAGAGAGAGTTCTGCTGGTTTATATCAAATAGGAACGAAGCGTATAGGCATAAAAAAAGGAGCAACGCCTTGCTCCAACCTTTGTTAACCTTAAATCTAATACTATGAAAAACACGTTGCAAAGATACGGACTCTTGGGAAAATAGCAAATTATCCAAGAAAAATAGCATGTTTTATAACATGTTTTAATAGTTTTCTCCTACTTATTAAGAAATAAACTCTCCTTTTTTCAAGGTATGTAACATTAATTTTGAAAATTGAATCGGAGCATACCGTTGATTCTCTGCCGAAAAACCGCTATCTTTGCAAGGATAATTCATTATATACTCAACAAAAAAGAAAAGGAGAGAACCGTGAACGAAGAAGAAATCGTCCTCACCCCGATGATGAAACAGTTTCTGGATTTGAAGGCAAAACATCCGGATGCAGTGATGCTGTTTCGTTGCGGTGACTTTTATGAAACATATTCTACGGATGCCATCGTTGCAGCCGAAATTTTAGGAATCACACTGACAAAACGTGCCAATGGGAAAGGAAAAACTATCGAGATGGCAGGTTTTCCTCATCATGCCCTTGATACATATCTTCCGAAACTGGTTCGCGCCGGAAAACGTGTCGCTATCTGTGACCAGCTGGAAGACCCGAAAATGACGAAGAAGTTGGTGAAGCGTGGCATTACCGAATTGGTTACTCCCGGTGTTTCTATCAATGATAATGTACTGAACTATAAAGAGAATAACTTTCTGGCTGCCGTTCATTTCGGAAAAGCTTCCTGTGGAGTTGCCTTTCTCGATATTTCTACCGGTGAATTCCTTACTGCAGAAGGACCTTTTGATTATATAGACAAGTTGTTGAATAACTTTGCCCCTAAAGAGATTCTTTTTGAACGTGGCAAACGCCTGATGTTTGAAGGTAATTTCGGTAATAAGTTCTTCACGTTCGAGCTGGACGACTGGGTATTTACAGAAACGACTGCCCGTGAGAAACTGCTGAAACACTTTGAAACGAAGAATCTGAAAGGTTTCGGAGTGGAGCATTTGAAGAATGGCATCATTGCTTCCGGTGCTATTTTGCAGTATTTGACAATGACGCAGCATACGCAAATTGGTCACATCACTTCATTGGCGCGTATTGAAGAAGATAAATACGTCCGTCTGGATAAGTTTACGGTGCGTAGCCTTGAGTTGATTGGTAATATGAATGATGGCGGAAGTAGCCTGCTCAATGTGATCGACAGAACGATCAGCCCAATGGGAGCTCGTCTGTTGAAACGCTGGATGGTTTTTCCCTTAAAGGATGAGAAACCGATCAATGAACGCTTGAATGTAGTGGAATATTTCTTCCGCCAACCTGATTTTAAGGAACTGATTGAAGAACAGTTGCATTTAATAGGAGATTTGGAACGTATTATTTCCAAAGTGGCTGTAGGACGTGTGTCGCCCCGTGAAGTCGTTCAGTTGAAGGTAGCTTTACAAGCTATTGAGCCGATAAAACAGGCATGTATGGAAGCTGATAATGCGAGTTTGAATCGTATTGGCGAACAGCTGAATCTTTGTATTTCTATTCGTGACCGGATTGCCAAAGAGATTAAAAATGATCCTCCTTTACTGATAAATAAAGGTGGAGTGATTCAAGATGGTGTGAACGCAGACTTGGATGAATTGCGGCAAATCTCCTATTCAGGAAAAGATTATCTGCTAAAGATACAGCAGCGGGAGAGCGAGGAGACGGGTATTCCGAGTTTGAAAGTGGCTTATAATAACGTATTCGGTTATTATATCGAAGTCCGTAATGTCCATAAAGATAAAGTTCCTAAAGAGTGGATTCGTAAACAGACGCTGGTTAATGCGGAACGTTATATCACGCAGGAACTAAAGGAATATGAAGAAAAGATTTTGGGAGCGGAAGATAAGATTCTGATTCTGGAAACGCAGCTATATACGGACTTAGTACAGGCATTGATGGAGTTTATTCCACAGATACAGATTAATGCGAATCAGATTGCACGTCTGGACTGTCTGTTGTCATTTGCCAATGTGGCTCGTGAGAATCGTTATATCCGTCCGATTATTGAGGATAATGACGTATTGGATATTCGTCAGGGACGTCACCCGGTAATAGAAAAACAACTTCCGATAGGTGAGAAGTATATTGCCAATGATGTAATGCTGGACAGCGATACACAGCAGATTATTATTATTACAGGTCCGAACATGGCCGGTAAGTCGGCACTCTTGCGTCAGACGGCGTTGATTACGCTATTGGCTCAAATCGGCTCGTTTGTTCCTGCGGAAAGTGCGCATATCGGTTTAGTTGATAAGATATTTACCCGTGTAGGAGCGAGCGATAATATATCAGTCGGCGAATCTACATTTATGGTAGAGATGAATGAAGCGGCTGATATCCTGAATAATGTTTCTTCCCGGAGTCTGGTATTATTTGACGAATTGGGTCGTGGTACTTCTACTTATGATGGTATTTCCATTGCCTGGGCAATTGTAGAGTATATCCATGAACATCCGAAAGCAAAAGCACGTACATTATTTGCTACGCATTATCATGAATTGAATGAGATGGAGAAATCTTTCAAGCGCATCAAGAATTATAATGTATCGGTGAAAGAAGTTGATAATAAAGTAATCTTCCTTCGTAAACTGGAACGTGGCGGTAGTGAACACTCTTTCGGTATTCATGTGGCAAAGATGGCCGGTATGCCGAAAAGCATTGTGAAACGTGCAAATGAGATATTGAAACAGCTTGAATCTGATAATCGCCAACAGGGCATAGCAGGTAAACCGTTGGCAGAAGTGAGCGAGAATCGTGGAGGTATGCAGTTAAGCTTCTTCCAGTTGGACGATCCGATTCTCTGTCAGATTCGCGATGAGATATTGAATCTTGATGTGAATAATCTTACTCCTATTGAAGCGCTGAATAAACTGAATGATATAAAGAAGATAGTCAGGGGGAAATAAGCTGAAAATGTATATAATGTCTTAGGATATGTTTTCGATTGTTGTCCTGACATTAGGGAAATGGCATTTGTTTTATTGATAAAAAAGAGGGATTAGTGATGTTTGAACCGCTAATCCCTCTTTTTTTGATTTAGGCTATTTTATTTTTCTTCTTGTCATAGAAGAACATGAAATAGACGCCTATTATGATAAACGGAACGCTTAACCATTGTCCCATATTGAACATCATGCTGTTTTCAAAATCTTCCTGATTTTCTTTTAGGAATTCGATGAAAAAGCGGAAGGTGAAGATGTAAGTCAGGCAGAGCCCGAAGAAGAAGCCACGGTGCAGTTTCTTGCTGTAATTCTTATACAGGTAAATCATGATGAAGAACAGGATAAGATAAGCAATGGCTTCGTAGAGCTGTCCCGGATGACGGGGGAGCATATCTACACGTTCGAAAACGAATGCCCAGGGCACATCAGACGGTTTGCCGATGATTTCGGAGTTCATCAGGTTGGCAAGGCGGATGAAGCAGGCGGTGATTGGAGTAGCTACGGCAATCATATCCAGCACGTCCATATAATGGAGCTTCGTCTTGCGGCAATACAGCCAAAGGGCGATTATCAGTCCTAATGTACCGCCGTGGCTGGCAAGTCCTTCATATCCGGTAAATTTCCAGTTTCCGTCCGGCATGAACTTGATAGGAAGAATCATTTCCCAAAAATGAGACAGGTAGTATCCCGGGTCATAGAACAGGCAGTGTCCTAGGCGGGCACCGATTAGAATACCAAAGAAACAGTAAAAGAAAAGAGGGTCAAACTTCTTTTCCTCTATCTTTTTATCCCGGTACTGGTAGTGAACAACCACATAAGCAAAGAATATTCCTACTGCCCACAGTAATCCGTAATAACGGATAGAAATGCCGAACAGGTTGAATAGTTCGGGATTCGGGTTCCAGTTGATGGATAATAGCATGGTATTCATTCTATATTGGATTAATGTTAATGATTAGATTCTTTGAATTTCTCCGCAACCATCCGGTAGGTCGGTATATCTATTCCCTGTTCTTCGGCTGCTGCAATCATGTCGAAGAGCAATCCTTGTATTTCCGAGTCGTGTCCGCGTGCCAGGTCTTTTTGCATAGAAGCGGTACTTTCGGGGTCGAGCTTGTCAATCACTTTTAGGTTGTAGCTGACTGGGTCTTCGGGAAATTCGACGCCCAGTTTCTTTCCTAAGGCAGCGCTTTCCGTAGAAAGTCCGATAAATGTATCCCGTATCTTTCCCGGTTTCTGCACTTCTCCCATCGGAACGTCGTAGTAAGCACCCGTCACAGCCATTGCGGAGATAAACGACCATTTGATAAACGTATCCCGGTTGATGTCCGGTGAGAGGTCTACCTTTATGCCTGCTTCCTGCAAGTCTTGTTGGATAGCTTCCAGTAATCCGGGTTTTACAACTGTGCCGCGATGAGCGCCGTATACCAACCGGAATATCTTTCCCATTTGGGTGATTTCTCCGGTGCCGGATACGAAGCCTACGATATAGATGCAGCCGTCGAGAACGGTGACTTCCGGAACTAGCTTCTGTATGCGCGGCCCTGTGCCATATACATTCAGAATAGGGATGACAACCGTGTCTTTGTGTGCTGCTCTTTTTATCAGTTCTACGATAGAATCGACCGAATAACCTTTTACGCATACAAATATCACATCTGCTTTTCCATTGAATTCTTCAGCGGTAGTAGCCGGAATCCGGAGCGTATGTTCGCCCTTCAAATCCGATTTCAGTTTCAAACCGTTCGTTTGAATCGACTGCAAGTGAGCTCCACGGGCAATACAAGTTACATCTTTGCCTGCCAGCGACAAGAATCCTGCGATACTGCCGCCTACACCTCCCGTTCCTGCAATGAGATATTTCATATTGTTAGCGAATTAGTAATTAATAAGTCGTCGGTGGTAACCGATAATCACACGTTGAAACGGAAATGCATGATGTCGCCATCCTGCACCACATATTCTTTTCCTTCCACACCCAGTTTTCCGGCTTCTTTCACAGCTGCTTCCGAGCCGTATTTGATATAATCATCGTATTTGATAACTTCGGCACGGATAAAGCCTTTTTCAAAATCGGTGTGGATCACTCCGGCACATTGAGGAGCTTTCCATCCTTTTTCGTATGTCCAGGCACGTACTTCTTGTACACCGGCAGTGAAATATGTTTCGAGATTCAGGAGTTTGTAAGCAGATTTGATAAGACGTGCTACGCCCGACTCTTCCAAGCCTACTTCGGCAAGGAACATCTGACGGTCTTCGTACGTTTCCAGTTCAGCGATGTCCGCTTCTGTTTTGGCTGCGACAATCAGGATTTGAGCATTCTCGTCTTTTACGGCTTCGCGTACCATATCTACGTATTTATTTCCGTTTACTGCGCTTGCTTCATCAACATTGCAAACATACATTACCGGTTTGCTGGTCAATAAGAACAGTTCGTGAGCAATCTTTTGTTCGTCTTTTGTTTCAAAAGTCACTGTACGTGCAGATTTTCCCTGTTCCAGTGCGTCTTTATATTGAACGAGTACATCGTAAGCTAACTTTGCAGCTTTGTCTCCGCCCGTCTGTGCTTGTTTCTGTACTTTCTGGATACGGCTTTCGATGGTTTCCAGATCTTTCAATTGAAGTTCGTAGTCAATGATTTCTTTGTCGCGGATAGGATTTACGCTTCCGTCTACGTGTGTCACATTGTCGTCATCGAAGCAACGGAGTACGTGGATAATTGCGTCTGTTTCACGGATATTGGCAAGGAACTTGTTTCCCAGTCCTTCACCTTTGCTTGCGCCTTTCACCAGTCCGGCGATATCTACGATTTCTACAGTTGTAGGAACAATTCGTTGGGGGTGCACCAATTCAGCGAGTGCGTTCAGACGTTCGTCAGGAACAGTGATTACACCTACATTGGGTTCAATTGTACAGAAAGGGAAATTTGCCGCCTGTGCTTTCGCATTCGACAAACAGTTGAAAAGTGTCGACTTACCCACGTTCGGTAGTCCTACAATACCACATTGCAATGCCATTTATCTATTTCGTTTTTATTTAGTTATCGATAATCTGACTGCAAAGATAGGCATTTTGGCAGAGTTTTAATATTTTGCCTGATATTTCTTATAGAAAATCAGGAATAAAGTAAATCCAATTAGGGCGAATGGTACACCCGCCAGGGACGGATAACGGTATCCACCACTAACAGCCAGTCCGCCTGCATAAGCACCGATGGCATTTCCGAGATTGAATGCAACCTGCACGCAGGCTGCTCCCAGCATTTCTCCTCCCTTTGATACGCGGATAATTAATATCTGCTCCGGACTGGATACTGCGAACAGTCCTGCCGTACAAAGACACATCAACAGGGCTGCTGCCCATTTATAGGGAGAAAGGAAGAAAATGAGCAATAACATAATACAGATAAGTGCTTGTGCGGCAGTCCCTACTTTTCCGGGGGTGTAGCGGTCGGAGAGACGTCCGCTAATCAGGTTTCCCATCACCATACCGAAGCCGGCAAGGATCATTAAAGGCGTAATGCTTTCAGCGGAGAAGCCGGACACATTGGTAAGCATCGGATTGATGTAGCTATACCAGCAGAATACACCGCCATTACCTAGTGCCGTAGCACCGAGAATCAGCCACGGAGCCGGAGTTCTAAGAAAGCGGAATTGTCCTTTAAAGCCGGTATCTTTTAAGCCTTCTACATGCGGAACCCATCGCCAGATGTAATATAGGATAACAATTCCCCAGATACCGACCAGCAGGAAAGTGGCACGCCAGGAAAGCATGGTACTTAGGGAAGTGCCCAAAGGTACACCAAACAGGTTGGCAATGGTCATTCCTGCAATCATGATGGAGACGGCTTCCGAACCTTTACCCTTGTCGGCTAGTTTCTCTGCAACAATAGAGCCTACTCCGAAGTATGCACCATGAGGCAAGCCGGAGATAAAACGGGCAGCGAGCAACACCCAGTAATTGGGAGCCATAGCCGCACAGATATTACCTATCATAATTAAGGTAACTAATACTAACAGAATATGTTTTAGCGGATATTTGCGAGCCAGTGTCAATACAGGTGCACCGACACAGACGCCTAATGCATAAGCAGAAATGAAATGCCCTGCGGTAGGAATACTAATACCTAAATCTTTTGCCACATCGGGCAAAATTCCCATCATTACAAATTCGGCAATACCTAATCCCAGTGTGCCGAACGCCAATGCAATAAGACTCTTCTTCATACAAAACTTAACCTTAATACCTGTTACCTTTTTACCTTACTATTATTTGCCGCTTATTTATTTCGGCTGCAAAGGTAAAACAAAATCTTTCAGGGTGAGTTCGATGAGATAGATTTTGATTTAAATCAAATTAGACAATGTTGGTGTAAGCTGATGACGGGAGATTTATGTAGTATATGTAAATTGTAGCCATTTACTTTCTTTCCAATTCTTGCAAATATTTGAAGAATTTGCAAGAATTAGCAAGAAAAGAATGTGATATTGAGAAATGTGTACTTGCTAAGTAATATCATTAATAGACTTATTGTTTCCTTATCCATTCAATGATATCTTTCAAGACTTCCGGATTGATTGTTTCTTCCAACTGCCCGTATTCAGCCAATGTTCCTTTTTCGCAAGTCTGAAACAGATGATTTAAGTTCGGATAGGCTTTGACTGTTACATTTTTGTTTCCATTTCCGGTGATTCTTTCCTGAATGGCAGCAAGATTCATGGCGGCATCCACTTGAATATCCTTTTCTCCGTTCAGAGCCAGAACCGGACATTTTAGTTTCTTCAAATCCTGGGCCGGGTCATATCTCATAAAATGAAGATACCACGGAGAAGTCATCGAACTGATTTGTGCGGATAGTTGCTGGATGGTATTCAGGTCTTTCAATTGTTCGGGAGACATTGTTTTTGTAACGTCTGCATACAGTTCTTTCTGCAACTCTTCGGGAGTTTTGTCTGTTTGTTGCAGTATGGCATATCTGTTCCGTATCGAAGGCTTCATCCCTTGCCAGACGGCATCCGGCATTCCCTGGGATTTAGAGATTAACTCTACCTGCTTCAGCATCAGACTGTCGCCTCTCACGCCGGCTCCTGCCAATGAAACGACAAATGCAATGGATGGGTCCTTTTTGGCAACGATGAATGCAATGATTCCGCCTGCGCTATGTCCGATAATTCCGATTTTCTTTGCATTTATTTCTTTTCTGCTGCGCAGATAATTCACCATTGCTTCCGTATCTGTGGCAAAATCCTCATTGGTAGCTGTTGCGTGAGTACCTTGTGAAGCGGCAGTACCCCTGTCATCACATCTAAGCACAGCAATTCCGTTTCGGGTCAGATAATCGGCGATGACAAAGAAAGGTTTGTGTCCCATGATTTCCTCATCCCGGTTCTGCGCACCGCTTCCTGTCACCATTACCACTGCCGGAAATTTAGTTCCTTTTTCGGGAAGAGTCAATGTTCCGGCAAGGTTAATACCATCGCGTTCATTCCTCACGGTGACTTCTTCACTTCTGTAAGGGAAAGGCGGTTGAGGCTCCTGCGGACGCTTGGGGCGGCTGGCTTCTCCCTTTTTCAAATTCAACGGAAGGGGCATCCCTTGCGTAAATGTTCCGTTGATTGTGTTATCACTGTTCAGTTTTCCTTTGTACGAAGCATGAATCACAGGTATCTGGATAATTAAAGTAGAATCATTGAAAGAAGTAGTCTGTGTCTTGATACCGTTGGCTCCCTGGTCGGGACTGTCCAGTGTGGTCACATAAGCGCCTTGTTCCGTTTGACTGATGTGGAATACAATAGTCAATGAACCGGTGGGAAGGGAAAGTTTTCCGTGCCAGGCTCCCGAAATATCTTGGGCGGAAACAGAGGATGAGAAGAACACTCCGGCTAATAGTCCGGTAATGAATATAACGATGTAGGTAGCCTTAACTATTTTCATAAGCGAAAAATTAGGTTTAATCTTAATTGTAAATATAAGATATATACAAAGGTAACAATTTTCATCATTATAAAAATAAGACATTACCTAATCTTGTCAGAATCCGGTAATATCTTATTGGGCTGTTCCTGTATACTATTACAGTTTTTATTGTTAAGCACAACCTCTATTCCAAACTATATAGCCTCCCTTAAAAAACGATGATTCTTAAAAAAGGAATATTTAATCATCGGAGAAGGACATAAATCGCAGTTTGGTAAAGAAAAGCCGGAAAATGCCATGCATTTGTAATTACGTGATTCTCTATTTTCGCTGTTTTGAGAATATACTAATCGAATTGTGATAGATTCTTGATTCTTTTTGTTATTTGGAGAGTAGATACCTGAATAACCAATCATTTTATTATTTTCTCCTTTCCAATATATTATGATAAACTAGGGAGAAAATATTTCTTAATAGTCCATTTTTATCTTCTTCACCGGAGAACGATAGCTTCCTCGGTGAGGAACAAGTCGATGCACACCGAGGAACACTTCGTTGGTTTTAAGGCAATGAACGGTTCCCGAATAGAGAAAGATGTATATCTTGTTTGGCTTTATGCAATATTAGACTGTTTTTTGTATGCTCATGCGTTTATTTATACAGTTTATTTTCTAGTTTGCTACTTTCTAACTGGCTATTTTCCTGTAGAATATTAAAAGTAGAACATTGACAGGCCTATGCTATCATTTCGAGTTAATTCATCACACGCATTTTCATACCTTATTTCTCTGGAATAGTTGCAGGATGGACATTTCTCCCCATTATTAAACATTTGTTCTACATAAATAAATAAGTGGTGGCTAAATTTGCATCGTTATTAACTACATAATATTATGAAAAAGATAATCTATCTAGTTCCTACGTTGTCTTTAGTAGGTTGTACCTCACAGCGCGTAGAAGAAAAGCCGAATGTGATTGTGATTCTTGCCGATGATCTGGGATTTGGTGATGTCAGCGCTTACGGCTCTACTACGATTCATACTCCGAATATCGACAGTCTGGCTCATGGCGGAGTTTGTTTCATGAACGGATATGCCACTTCGGCAACTTCCACTCCCAGTCGTTACGCCTTGATGACCGGAATGTATCCGTGGAAAAATAAGGATGCAAAAATCCTGCCGGGAGATGCTCCTCTTATTATTAATGAAAATCAGTTTACCTTACCGAAGATGATGCAGCAATGCGGTTATGTGACCGGAGCTATCGGAAAGTGGCATTTGGGGATGGGAGACGGCAATGTCAACTGGAACGAAACCGTCAAACCGGGTGCCAAAGAAATCGGTTTCGACTACTCTTGCCTGATTGCAGCAACCAACGACCGTGTCCCGACGGTTTACGTGGAAAACGGTGATGTAGTAGGACTCGATCCGGCCGACCCTATCGAAGTGAGTTACGAGCATAATTTTGAAGGCGAACCGACTGCCATCTCTCATCCGGAGATGTTGAAAATGCAGTGGGCACACGGACACAATAACTCTATAGTAAATGGAATTCCCCGTATCGGATATATGAAAGGCGGTCAGAAAGCCCGTTGGAAAGACGAGGATATGGCCGACTATTTTGTAGATAAGGTAAAGAACTTTGTGACTGAACACAAAAATGCTCCTTTCTTCCTGTATTATGGCTTGCATGAACCTCACGTACCTCGTGCTCCCCACCAGCGATTTGTGGGCAAAACAACGATGGGGCCTCGTGGCGATGCCATCGTTGAGGCAGACTGGTGTGTCGGCGAACTGCTTGCCCACTTGAAGAAAGAAGGATTGTTGGAAAAGACACTGATTATCTTCTCCAGTGATAACGGGCCGGTTCTGAATGACGGTTACAAAGACGGAGCTCCCGAATTGGCAGGCGATCACCTTCCTGCAGGAGGTCTGCGCGGAGGTAAATATAGTTTGTTCGACGGTGGTACGCATATTCCTTTGTTTGTTTATTGGAAAGGAAAGATTCAGCCGGTTGTGTCCGATGCACTGGTTTGCCAAGTAGATATTCTCGCTTCTCTGGGTTCGATGATACATGCCGATTTGCCGGAAGGTTTGGATAGTCGGAACTATCTGGATGCTTTCTTCGGAAAAGAGCAGACTGCCCGCAAGGATGTAGTGTTGGAAGCGCAGGGACGTATGGCTTATCGTTCAGGCGACTGGATTATGATGCCTCCTTATAAAGGTTCCGAACGAAATCTGACCGGAAATGAATTAGGTAATCTGGGTGAATACGGATTATTCAATGTAAAAGCCGACCGGACTCAACATCAGAATGTGGCGGCACAACAGCCCGAACTTCTGGACTCCCTGAAGCAGAATTTCTTTGCTGAAGTGGACGGTTATTATCGCAGTGAAGTAGAAGAAGAACCATTAAAATAAGGTCAAATGTTCATTCTGAACATAAATCCCGTTGATAAAACAATCGTTCTATTCTACCGGGATTTATTTCTCTACCTTTGTTCTGTTCGATGTCGGACAATTAACCTTGAAGTATGTATATGAAAATGAAAGCTTTTTTAATGTTTGTATTGCTGTTCTTATGTTCGATGGGAACAAAGGCGCAGGATTTGGGGGCGAACTATAATGAAAATATAGATTACCCGATTACGGAAATAGAGATGTTGAAACAGTCGAAAGTGAGTTGGGTGAGAGGATTTGTCAATATCCCCAATCTGTTTCTTCAGAATGAAAACGGGAAGATTGTTGGTGTGAAAGAAAATGCCATCAGGACACATATTCCTACATTGAAATTTATTCAGGCCAAGAAAGCGTTGGGCGACCGTGTGAAATTCATCTTGAGTCTGAAAATACCTTTTGAATTATATACCGATACGGTTCCCAAAGTAGGAACTAAGGAGATGGAGTACATATTTCAGGCAACGGAAATATTACTGAAAACCTATGATATGGCGAAGAATATTGGAATACTTGTCATGGGTAACGAGCCGGAATGGGAGAATGCGTTGGATACCGATCTCTGTCATGCGGATGGTGAAGATTATCGGGCATTTCTGAATGAGTTTGCCAATCGGCTGACTACCTGGAAACAGGCTAATGGATGGACATTTGATATTTATGCCGGAGCATTGAACCGTGTATCCGAATTGCCGAAGAGCGAAACGGTACCTGCGGTAGTCTCTGTGGTTAATAACAATCCTAATGTTGTAGGGCTCGACTTACACGTTCACGCATTGAAAATCAACCAGGCGGAAGACGATTTTCGGATTATCCGTGATAAGTACGGTGTAACAAAAAAACTGATTTGCACGGAATTCTCTATGGTGCGTGCTTTAAATCCTCATGTGGCGGATGCGCTGGGAGAATGGGGAACCAAGCATGGTTATACGGCCGGGATGAAAATTTACGAATATCTTAATCTGATAGCCGAAAAAGCTAACGCCGGTACACCGGTGAGTGCAACCGAGTTCAAGAGCCTTTTTGAGAGTTATTCCTGGTATCCGAAGAATTGGTATAAGACTTTTTATGAAGTATTCAAGAAATATGATACGTATGCCATTACCGGACGTTTTAGTGTGGTTCCCGGTGGAGCGAGAGCTGTTTACGATGCGAAGACTGAAATGTGGGAACTTGGAGGAATTTATTTTTCCCGTTATTTAGGACTGGATGCAGACGGATTCTACAATCCCAATCCATTGTTATATCCTGATTTTATTGCTGCCCGGGATGGATTGGCAGTTTCCAGCCTTGTCGGAGGACAACGGGAATTGTTCATAAGTTGGGGTAATGGAGCCGATAAAACAGGTATATTGTCAGTAACAGATGAAGAGGGAACAGAGGTGGTGCGTCGATCGCTTGATTCGGAGAATGACTATACATTGGTTGAAAATCTTGTTCCTGGAACTGTCTACCATGTAGCATTGCTGAAATCGGATGATGTCGTGTTGTGGAAGGATGATGTTAAGACCAAGTCTGTAACAGGAAAGTTTCCTTTGTTGAAATATCAACAAGTGGATGGATATATGTTGGTACAACTATTAAATTTGCCGGATGATGTCTCATCTTATAAAGTAAAGCTGGATGGACAGGAAATCAATATAGTGAATAAGAACCTGAACGGACAAATACTTACCGCCGAAGTGACTTATAAGGATGGATCGGTAGAAATGTTGTCGACAACTATTAGAAAGTAATTATCTTAAATTTATTCGCTTATGAAAGTAATATATGTAGTGTTGGCATGTTTGTTGGCTTTCACCTCTTGTGCGGAGACGGAATATGCCGAAAACGGGGTTGATAAGAAAAATATAACAGGATATACCGAAGTTGGGTTTTATAGTTTGGATGGAATTTGTACTTTTACAGAGCAGGAACAACTTCAGGCTGCAATTAATCCTAAACGGTTGACTTATCGCCTGCAAAATTCGGATCAAAGCAAATACATTCATGTGAAGTTTGACGGGAAGCCTACGGCTGTTGGTCAAAAGATAAAGACTGAATTCTCATTCCAAGGAGTTTCTTTCCTCAAAGAAGGGATGGAGATGGAGGTAGTTCGTATAGACGGAGATAAAGTTTGGTTGTCAGGAGATAACGTCGGTATGGTAATCCCTGTTTTTTAATAATTAAAAGAAAGATATTATGAAAAGATACATTCCTGTTGTAGCGTCATTAATGGCGTTTTCGTTGATATCATGTGGTGAAGTCATGGATCTGACACAGCCGGAAAAGGCTGAAGTTACCTATTCCAATATTACCTTGTCGCTTTATCAGACAGGCAAATATGATTTATATCTGGATGAGCCGGAATACCAATATAACATTATGGTGGAGAAAAGCCATTGCGAAAAAGAAGCAAAGGCGGAATTGGCTGTTGTCGATGCCAAAGAGTTTGGTGAAGAATATCACCTCTTACCTGTGGAATATTATGATCTGGATGGAAGTAATTTTAATTTTAAGGGGGACGATGTCCTGCGTATGGTAAATTTGCGCTTCCATGATTTAGGTACGCTTGACGGATCAAAGAAATACGTTCTCGGTTTGAAACTGGTTTCCGACGATCTTGCAGTCAATCAAGAGAAAAGTACAATGACTTTCTTCCTGCAACAGAAACAGGGAGAAATCGACAACCCTTATACCTTGACGACAACGAACGACCTGATAACTCTCGGAGAGAAACTCAAAGATGGTAAGACGATCTATGCCAAGATAGAGAATGATATTGATTTGCAAGGTGTAGACTGGCAACCGATAGAGACCTCGGTTTCCAAACAACTTGTATTGGATGGAGGCGGACATACGATTCGTAATCTGAAAGTAAATACTTCCTCTTCTGTTAATCAGGGATTCTTTGGATTGTTGGTTGGTAAGTGTTCTAATATAAACTTTGAAAATGCGCAGATTACAGCCAATACAAAGATGGCAGGCATCCTTGCCGGACAGGTGGGAGCTGCTACTTCTCCGGGTATCGTGGAGAATGTTCGGGTATCCGGTACGATTTCTTTAACTTCGGGAACGGGAGCGGCTGCCTGGGATAACGGTCAGGCTGGTGGTATCTGTGCAAGACTTCATGGTGCAGATAGTAAAATTCATCAGTGTACATCGGCAACGGATATTACTGCCGTATGGTGCGCCGGCGGTATTTGTGGGGAAACGAGAGGCGGAGCAACGATCTCTCAATGCTCTTCCACTGGGGATATTGTGACTGAATCATGTGTAGGAGGCATTGTTGGGCGTATGTTATATTCTATCGTTACGCAGTGTTATTCTTCAGGTCTTGCACAAGCTTTCCCGATGAAAGTGGCGAATCCTGCGGGTGGTATTGCCGGATTTGTAGATCCTAGTCCGACAGCTGTGATCTCTTATTGTTATTCCGATTGCGAGATTTCCGCTCAAAATCAGGTAGGCGGTATTATGGGATTTGCTAACAAGGCGACAGGAATCACCGTAACACATTGTGTGGCTTGGAACCGGAAATTATTCTCTAACGGTGCACCTAAGTCGGGAAGAATTTGCGGACGCTTTAACAAGAATGAGGCTAATAATTGCTATGCGAATCCAAATATGGAATGTCGTTTCTCTGCCAATACGCCCGCTATCGTAGACGAAGAAATACCCGATTACGGAGCACAAACATTTGGTGCCGACCGTTACAATGGTCTTTCTACGATGAGTACCCCGATAGATGCTGCCAAGGCTCTTTCTTGGGATGAAGCAATATGGAATCTCGCAGGGGAGAAACCCGGTTTGGTTTGGATGTTAGATTGAAATTTTGTAGATGATATAAAGATCAGATATAGAATAAAATAGGTATGAAAAAACATAAAATGACAAAAAGACTTATTCTCGCATTGGGAATCATTGGTTTGTCTGTCACTGGGGTACGAGCTGATTCGGTTAATGAGAAGGAGATTACTTATGCCGATCCTACAATTTATGTGGAGAACGGCAAGTATTACCTCACCGGCACACGCAATCAGGAACCGCAGGGCTTTGCTATCCTCGAATCGACCGATCTGGAGCATTGGACGGTGCCTGATGGCACTTCTCTACAACTGATTCTGCGGAAAGGAGATCAAACGTATGGTGAAAAAGGCTTCTGGGCACCTCAATACTTTAAGGATAAAAGAACTTATTATTTCACTTATACCGCTAATGAGCAAACAGTAATTGCTTCCTCAAAATCAGTGTTCGGTCCTTTCCGGCAGAAGGAAGTCAAGCCGATAGACGCTTCCGCTAAGAATATAGACTCTTTCCTATTTAAGGATGATGATGGGAAATACTACCTATATCATGTCCGCTTTAATAAAGGAAATTACCTTTGGGTAGCCGAGTTTGACATAAAGAAAGGAAGTATCAAACCGGAAACATTGAAACAATGTATGGACTGTACGGAGCCTTGGGAAAAGACTCCGAACTATAAGTCTGCACCGGTGATGGAAGGACCGACTGTTATGAAGTGGGACGGGGTATATTACCTCTTCTATTCTGCCAATCATTTTATGAATATCGACTATTCGGTAGGTTATGCCACTGCTTCTTCCCCTTTCGGTCCGTGGAAGAAGCACCCGAACAGTCCGATCATTCATCGCAGCCTCGTAGGAGAAAACGGATCAGGACATGGAGATGTATTTAAAGGTCTGGATGGAAAATATTATTATGTTTACCATGTTCATCGTTCGGATTCCACCGTGTCCCCTCGTAAAACACGTATTGTTCCGCTCATCCTGAAGAAAGGAAACGATGGCATATACAACATCACCGTAGACAAAGAGCACGTCATAAAGCCAATGTGGAAATGATTTGTTCAGAAATGTAGTAGAGAAATCTATTTTGCACATTTGTACGGGTTTTAAGGAGATTCTTCCCTTTCATTTGAAGATTTTCCCGCTTAATTTGTGTCTTGAGATAAAGAATTTGTTAACAGTTAAAAATAATGTTTATGAAAAGAGACAGACTTTATTTTTCTTTCTTATGTCTTTGTTGCTTTTTGTTTTGTGCGCTGGACGTGCAGGCACAACAAGACTATTGGAAGGGACAAGTGAAGGATGCAGTATCTGGTGAACCGATGATTGGCGTCAGTGTTTGCGTGAAAGGTACGGGAAGCGGTACAATTACTGATTTTGACGGTAATTTTACTGTGAAGGCATCAAAAGGAGACATACTTGTCATTTCTTATGTGGGTTATAAAACTCTGGAACTGGATTTAAAGAATAAAACGACTTTAGGAGTAATCTCTTTAGGAGAAGATACGGAGACCCTGGAAGAAGTGGTAGTGGTTGGATACGGTGTACAGAAAAAGGTGTCCAGTGTCGGTTCCATTGCCACTGCAAAAGGAGATGACTTATTAAAGATAGGTAGCGTGAACTCCGTTTCCGAAGCTTTACAAGGCCAGATGCCCGGTGTGGTTGCCATTAACTCCACCTCAAAGCCAGGAGCTGATAAGGCTTCTTTATTGATTCGTGGTAAGTCTACCTGGGGAGAAGCTGCTCCGTTAGTATTGGTGGACGGTATCGAACGTGACTTCAATGATGTCGATGTGAACGAAATTGAATCTATTTCCGTACTGAAAGACGCTTCGGCAACTGCGGTTTACGGTGTGAAAGGTGCGAACGGCGTTATCTTGCTGACAACCAAACGCGGACTCGAACAGAAACCGGAAATCTCATTCACTGCTAACTTCGGTTTTAAACAACCTTCTGCCGCTCCTGAATGGTCTGACTATGTGACCTCTATGAAACAGTATAACAGAGCACAGGCTAATGATGGTAACTGGGGAGCAATGGTTCCCGAGTCTACCATTGCCGCATGGGAAAATGCGTATGCTACCGGAAATTACGGTCCGTATAACGATGTCTTTCCCGAAGTGGACTGGTGGAAAGAACTGGTAAAGAATGTAGGTTATGAACAGGCTTATAATCTTAATGTACGCGGTGGTACGAAGAAAATGAGTTATTTCGTATCCTTGGGTTATTTGCATGACGGAGATATTTTTAATACTACCAAACAAGAGGATTTCGACCCTTCCTTCTCCTACCGTCGTTATAACTGGCGTAGTAATTTCGACTTCAATATCACAAATACTACTAAACTTTCGTTCAATGTGGCCGGTAAGATGGGTTATCAGAACCAACCGTCTTATTATGAGAATGTCGATTCTCCGGATGAACGCTTTTTTAAAACGTTTTTCACGGCTCCAAGTAATGAATTTCCGATTAAATATAGTAATGGAATATGGGGAGACGGGTTAAGCTCCGATCAAAATATAGCCTGTCTGATGAACGAAGGAGGTAGTCGTAATATTAAGCAACATCAAGGTTTCTACGATGTAATCTTGAATCAGAAGCTGGACTTTATTACAAAGGGACTGTCATTGAAAGCATCATTGTCTTACACTACTTCTTCTTCATGGACTACCCAGATCATGCCGGGTAAGATTTTAGGTAAAGACGATTTGGTTGCCCAACGTACACATATTCGTATTAATCGTGTGTATGATTACGCCAATCCTATTTATAATGCTGACGGAACAATTACTTATAATTATACCGAGAAACGCTATCCGGATGAAAATGCTCCCGGAGATTTGCCTGTTGGTGGTGTTTATGACGGTTTCAAGGCTTACGGACGTAAACTTTATTACGAATTAGCATTGAATTATAGTCGCCAGTTTGGCGATCACGATGTAAGTGCCTTATTTGTATTTAACCGTAAGATGAACGAATCAACCAATACTGCTAATTCGGGTGTGATGAACTTCCCGGCTTACGAAGAAGACTGGGTAGGCCGTGTCACTTACAACTTCAAAGAGCGTTATCTTGCTGAATTTAACGGTGCCTACACTGGTTCGGAAAAATTTGCTCCGGGACGCCGTTTCGGATTCTTCCCCTCTGCCTCTATTGGTTGGCGTATCAGTGAAGAACCATGGGTAAAGAAATTGACCAAAGGTGTACTGACCAACCTGAAAGTGCGCTATTCGTATGGAGTAGTTGGTAATGATAAAGGTGCTACCCGTTTCAACTATATTCAGAAGTTTGAGCAACTATCTGCCAATGCGCAGTTTGGTAAATATCAGACCAGTAACTGGGGACCTTTATACAAAGAAGGAAAATTGGCCGACCCCGATGCTACCTGGGAAGAATCTATTAAGCAGAATATCGGTATCGAAATAGGTTTGTGGGGTAAACTAAACTTTACTGTGGACTTGTTCGATGAAAAGCGTAATAACATTTTGATGACACGTAATACGATTCCGTCATGGGCCGATAGTGGTATTGCTTTTCCGCAGGTGAATCTGGGTAAGACTAAAAATCACGGTCTTGAACTGGATATTGCTTGGAACGACCGTATTGGAAAGTTTAATTATTACGCGAAGTTTAATTTTGCAACCAGTGAGAACCGTGTTGTCTTTATTGATGACCCGAAAAATCAGAGCGAATATCTGAAACAAGCCGGAAAATCAATCGGATACGTGAATAAATATCTGGCAACGGGAAACTTCCAGTCGTTGGATGATATTTATAACTCGGCACAGTCCACTATTGCCAATGGTGCACACAACACATTGATTCCGGGAGACTTGTACTACATCGATTATAATGGAGACGGTATGATTGATGCTAAGGATATGGTTCCGATGAAAAACCTGAACTATCCGACTACTACCCTCGGATTTACATTGGGAGGTTCTTACAAAGGAATCGGATTCAATATGTTGTGGTACAGTGCTATGGACGTTTATAAAGAAGCGATTCCTTCCTATTTATGGGATTTCCCGGAAGGTAATATCAAGGCTCAACCAAATACGTTGAATACATGGACAGCCGATGCTCCGATTCAAGGCGGTCCGATTCGCCCCAGTATTCATGTTCAGAGAAGTTATAATTCGGTGGCTAGTACATACACATATACCAACCATGCTTATCTTCGCTTGAAGAACCTGGAAGTGAATTATCAGATTCCGAAGCGTTGGTTGCAGCCTTTACGTCTGACAAAACTGCAAGTATATGTCAACGGTACCAATTTGTTGACGTTCTCGAAAGGTGATTCCCGCCGTGACCCCGAACATTCGGGACAGAATGTTTATCCGGTGGTGAGACGTTATAACATTGGTTTTAGATTAGGATTATGAGACACTTTAAATTTACTGATATGAGAAGACATAAGTTGAATTGGATATGGATCATTCTATTGGGGTTGTTTGTAGGAAGTTGTGAGGACTATCTGGACCGCTCTCCCGATGACGGACTTTCCGAAGATGATGTTTATAAAGATTATAGCAGTTTGTTAGGGTTCATGGATCGCATCTTTCAAAATGATGATATATTAATCTTTACACATGGTATCAACTCTTATTCGAATACATACGTAACGGTAGGTAATTTATCGGATGAATATGCATCCGTTCGCGATAATGATCCGTCGAAGTTTGTCAATGCAGGTAACTGGCTGGAGAATGCCGGTACACGTTTCGAAATAGGAAGTAAAAGTGATGGGAAGAATTTCAAAAGTGCTATTTCTCGTGCTTATACCGGACTTCGTATCGTGAACCGTGTAATTAGCGGAGTAGATCAAGTGAAATCCATCACAGACGACCAAAGGAGAAAACTGTTGGGACAGGCTCATTTTCTGCGTGCCTACTTCTATTTTGAGATTATCAAGCGATATGGCGGAATGCCCATCTTTGACCAGCTTTGGGGAGCATCGGACGACTTTGACTTTCCCCGTAAAACTTATCAGGAATCCAATGCTTGGATGCAGACAGACCTGGATAAAGCCATTGAATATTTACCTATAAGCTGGCCTGACGAGGAACATGGACGGCCTGACAGAGTAGGCGCCATGGCATTAAAAGCGATGACACAGCTTTATGCTGCCAGCCCTTTGATGCAGAACGACTTGAATTCTATTGAAAACAAAGGATATGGAAAAGACATGGCTGCCGAAGCTGCCCGTAGTGCGCAAAAGGCAATCAACGCTATTGAAAGCCACGAATATTATCGCTTGATGAATCACGACGAATATCGTAGTATTCAATTAATGCCTAATTCCAATCAATTCGCACAGCCGGAATACTTATGGTTCCTGCGTTGGCATCATGGCAACTGGTCTGCTTTCGTCAGAGCGCAATGGCTGACACAACCATACGATAATAAAACCGGTGCCGAAGGTACTCCTTATAATGCTCCGACACAAAATGCGGTAGATATGTACGAACGTAAGGGAGCTGACGGCAACTACTATCCGATCACTGATCCGCGTTCCGGTTATGATGCGGTAAAGACTACCAATCCTTACTCGGATAGAGACCCTCGCTTCACTAATAATATCCTCGTGCCCGGTGAGCAATGGGGAAAGAATTTACAGGGTGTTCCTTATTATCTGACTACTTATTCGGGCGGTTACTCCGAGAACTTCATTTCTACCAATCAGTTTACGAGAGGCTCTCAACAGACCGGATATATGTGTAAGAAGTTCATTTGGCCGGAAGCAAGTGTGCCTTTGTTTGGCGAAGCTGGTTTCCAATTATATCGTCTGGTGGCTGTGTACATTCGTGTTTCGCAAGTTTATCTGGATATGGCAGAGGCTTCATACGAGGCGACAGGTGATCCGGATGCAGTCGTTACGGGTTGTACGATGTCGGCCCGTCAGGCTTTGAATAAAATCCGTGTAAGAGCCGGAATTGGCGAACTACCGGATGGAGTTGACTTTAGAGAAGCTTATCGTCGGGAACGTGGTGTGGAATTGATGTTCGAAGGACACCGCTGGTATGATATCCGCCGTTGGATGATTGCTGAAGATCTGTTTAAGGGTGAATATCCGATCATGGGTGTCAAAGCAACCCCGATCAATCATTCTTATACGGCCGACCAGTTGAAAGTGGAAAAAGCCTGCACTTATAAGTTGACCGACTTTACTTACGAGTATGTTCCGGTGAGGACAGCCGTGCGGACGTTTAACAAGCGTAATTATTGGTATCCGCTACCGATGGATGAAGTGGCGGCTTTGGATAATCTTCAACAGAACCCCGGATGGTGATACCTAAAATAAAGAAAAGTATATGAGAAACAAGATTAGATATATAAGACTGATAGGGCTCATATTTGTCCTTATCGTTGGCTCTAGCCTGACTTTCGCACAGAATAAATCAAAGAGAAAGTCGGCGAAGAAGCCTTTGGTGGAAGTAGTTTCTATTGTTACCGACGAGAAAGGTAGCCCGTTGAAGAATGTTTCTATCATTTGTGGAGAAGGCGCAGTCGTTCTCTATACAGATGCAAAAGGACGTTTTCAGACGAAGGTCGAGAATGACGCAACCGTCATGGTGGAGGCTTTGGGATATGAAGATAAAGTGTATAAGCTGACAGGCAGCAATATCGTTCCTGAAAAGATTGTCCTGAAGAAAGAGCCTCTGTTCCTGACCGAAGAATCGCTAGTGAATAGAGCCGATGGTGGCAAGACATATAAAGGGAATGAAGTAGGCGCAACGAGCGTACTGGAGAACGGACAGTTTGGAACCTTCCCTGATTTGACGCTGACTAATATGCTGCAAGGTAAAATGTTAGGTCTGCAAGTTCGCTCCACAGTCAGCGGATTGGGAAACAATACTCCTGATTTATTTATCCGTGGCCAGCATGGCATGTCGGAGAATACAGCTATTGTTATCATCGATGGTGTGGAACGTCCGGCAGCGGATTTGATTCCTGAAGAAATCGAACGTATCGAGTTACTGAAAGATGCCACTGCCAAGATTCTTTATGGGGCACGTGCTGCGAATGGCGTACTTTGGGTGACTACCCGCAGAGGAAAGGCCAACCGCCGCATTTATAACGCAACCGCCGAAGCAGGTGTGGTACAGATGACGCGTACTCCTGATTTTCTGAATTCTTATCAGTATGCTAATCTGTATAATGAAGCGCGTGCAAACGACGGACTGACTCCTTACTATAATCAGAAACAACTGGAAGGATATAAAAACTCCAAAGGAGTTAATGACCTATTGTATCCGAACGTCGATCTGTACGATCAGTTGTTGAACAAAAATGCCAACTATCGGAAAGTATCGTTCGATATGACGGGAGGTACCGACAGAGTGCGTTATGCCCTGATTGCCGGATATGTAGGAGGTAGCGGATTTGAAGACGTCACCTATACTCCGCAATTGCACCGCCTGACTCTTCGCGGAAACCTCGACTTCAATGTAACGGATTTCCTGACTATATCCGCAGACGTTGCCGGACGTATGGAAATGCGTAAATGGGGGCAATTGGACTGTGGTCAGGTATTCACGGCCCTGTCTACTCATCGTCCGAATGAATACCCGCTGACTATGTCATCGGAAGAAACCGGATTGGCCAGCTCGGACGGGATTCCCTTGTTTGGCGCAAGTCTGTTGCGTCCGATGAATGCATACGCGGAAACGATGTATGGAGGATATACGGATGAGCGTTATACACGCAGCCAGACCAATATCGGTTTGAAATTCGATCTTGATATGCTGACAAAAGGGTTGAAAGCCGGTGCTTTCCTTTCTTTCGACAACTATGATTACCTGCAACTCTCTTTGAGCAAAGTCTATCCGACGTATGCCATCAAAACATATCGTGACTTTGCCGGTGAGGAACAGATCATGTACACCCAGATGAAGAAAACAGATGTAGCCACTTCACAAAGCCGGAAGTCGACTACCTTGCAGCAGACATTGGGTTGGAATGCCTTTGCCGCATACGAGAATACATTCAACCAAAAGCATGATGTATCGGCACGGCTGACTTACATGTACTCGAAAACAACGAATCAGGGAGTGACCCAAGACATCATCAATGCAAACTACGCATTGCGTCTGAACTATATGTATGACCACCGCTATGCTGTGGAAGCCGACATGGCATTGATGGGAAGCAACCGTTTCAAATCGGGAGATAAATACTTCTTCTCGGCAGCAGGCGGCCTAGCCTGGATTCTAAGCAATGAAGATTTCCTGAAAGACAATGAATACGTGAACTTCCTGAAACTGAAAACCAGCGCCGGTATATTGGGCTATGACAGAAGCACGGAACATTTATTGTATGAACGTGCCTGGTCGCAAGACGGCAGCTTCCGGTTCGGAACAACGAACAACGGTGCTACGGCTTACTATTCCACTTTTATCCGTGCAGGCAATCCGAACCTGAAATGGGAAAAGGCAGCAGAATGGAACATCGGTGTGGAAGGCCTGTTCCTGAACAACCGCTTATATACCGAAATAAACTATTTTCGTGAGAAACATACGGACATCATCGGTTCTGTTGATGCCTCTTACGGGGATTATACTGGCAACTTTACCTACCAGGATAACATGGGCTCCGTCTTGAATCATGGTATAGAAGGAATGTTCACCTGGAGCGACCGCATCAACGACTGGGCTTATTCGGTAGGAGCCAATTTTGTATGGTCAAAGAATAAAGTATTGAAATGGAACCAGGTGAAACATGGTGAAGAATACCGCTACACAGTGGGGCGTTCTACCGATGCTATGATGGGACTGGTTGCCGAAGGATTATTTGGCAAAGATGTAGTCATCAACGGACATGCAACCCAGACGTTTGCCGATTATCAGGAAGGCGACATCGCCTACAAAGACCTGAACGGTGATAAGATCATTGACGGTCGTGACGTAAAGGAACTCGGAAACTCATTCCCACGTACTACGTTGGGCATCGATTTCAATGTAAGCTACAAAGGCTGGGGATTGTATCTTCAGGGATATTCCGAACTGGGCGTTCACACTTGGGCAACAAATGCTTATTACTGGAACAATGGAGAAGGTAAATACTCCAAACTGGCATTAGACCGTTATCATCCGGCAAACAATCCGACCGGAAGTTATCCGCGCCTGACAACCACTGCCGGTGAGAACAACTTCCGCAATTCTTCTTTCTGGTTGAAGAATACAAGCTTCTTCCGTATGAAGAATGTTGAATTGAGCTACACGTTCAATCAGTTCTCCCCAAGGTCGGTAGTGAAGAAGATGAAGGTTTTCGCTCGTGGTGCAAACTTGTTTGTGCTTTCTTCCGTGAAAGATTTGGATCCTGAATTGCTGAATGCCGGTGTGACAAACTATCCGGTGACACGTACTTTTACAGGCGGAGTCTCTTTTGTATTTTAATTTTGAACAATTAATAGATGGCAATATGAAACATATATTAGGAAGTTGCGTTTTAGCAGGTCTGTTTCTCTTTTGTGCTTGTGACGACACATTGGATACAAAGGTGACGTGGCAGATCGGAGACTCTGATACCTGGAGAGTGCCGGAACTTGCTCAAGGCGTACTATATAAAGCTTATAATGGCATAGCCAACCGCCCGGATTGTTTTGAAGATAACTTTCTGGATTGTGCTACCGATAATGCAGTGACTAATCTGCGCAGCTCTTCTGTCTATAAATTAAATATGGGTGGGATGACAGCGTTTAACAACCCGATCGGAAACTGGAGCAATGCGTATAACATGCTGAACTATGTAAACTCTTTCCTCGAAAACGGCTTAACCGACCAAGTGCAGTACAACCGCACCGACCCGGAAGTGGACAAGCAAATCAAGCTGCGTCTGGAAGGTGAATCGTATTTCCTGCGTGCATGGTGGCATTTTGAGCTATTGAAGATGTACGGCGGAAAGGCGAAGAATGGAAAAGCGTTGGGTATTCCGTTGGCAGATCATTTTATTTCGCAGGATGAGGCCGCGCAGAACGGTGAATTTCTTCGTCCTACTTATCAGGCAACAGTCGATTTTATTGTCAACGATTTGAATAATGCCATCGAGTTATTGCCGAACGTGTATCAGGGAGATGACTTGGAGTTTGGTAATACACAAATCGGTCGTGCCACGAAAGCGGCGGCAGCTGTTCTGAAAAGTCGTGCGCTTTTATATAGCGCAAGCCCTGCCATGCAGGATGATGATGTGACGAAGATCACTGGCATGGGACAATTCGAAATACTGAACCCTACGGTTTACCAGGCAAAATGGGAAGCGGTAGCCAAAGAGATCAATAAGATTCTGGGCATGGAAGGTTTCGGAACTTATGTTCCTGTTACGGCTTCCTCCATTGCCGATGTTCAGACGGAAAGTTCCGATTATGCTTTCCGCAGATATTTTAATAATAACCTGTTGGAAGGTTTCCATTTCCCGCCGTTCTACTACGGAAGTGCCCGTGCCACTCCTTCTCATAATCTGGTAAAGGCTTTTTATGCGAAGAATGGTTATCCGGCAACCGATGTCCGTTCCGGTGTCGATCTGTCTGATCCTGATTTCGATCTGACGCAGCTTTATGCCGTACTGGATAATCGCTTTGCGCTGAATGTCTACTATCATAGTGCTACATTTGGCGATTCCGGCCAGCCGTTGGATATGTCCGAGGGTGGAAAAGATTCTCCTTCGTTTAGTGAGAATGCTACACGTACGGGTTATTATTTGGCTAAATTCGTTTCCAAGAAATCGGCTATGCTGAATCCGATTCAGACCTTAAACTCGGTTCATTACAATCCTTTGTTACGGAAATCGGAAGTTCTTCTTAACTTTGCCGAAGCTGCCAATGAGGCTTGGGGCAACCCGACGGTGAAAGCCGAAGGATGCCTGTATTCTGCATACGAAATATTGAAAACAATCCGTTCGCAAGCCGGAGGTATCAACTTTGATCTTTATCTGGATGAAATGGCTCAAAGTAAGGACTCGTTCAGAAAGCTGATTCAGAACGAACGTCGCTTGGAATTTACTTTCGAGAATCATCGTTATTTTGATATGCGTCGTTGGGTATTGCCGTTGAACGAAGAGGTGGAGGGTGTTGCCGTTACCCGCAATGAAGATGGTACATTCAGCTTCAAAGTACAGAAAGTGGAACAACGGAAATATGAAGTGAAAAACTATTTCATGCCATTACCGTATGCAGAGCTGGAGAAGAATAAGAATCTAATGAATAATCAGGGTTGGGAATAACGTGCTGTTGATATAAATACTTATTTACAATGAAAAGACTAAATATATTATGGATAGGGCTGATAAGCGTTCTGATGACTGCTTGTTATGACGATTATGAAAAGGACTACGATAAGAGTTCTGTGTACTTTGCTTCGCAAAAACCTCTGCGGACACTGGTAGCCGATACAGATATGTCGATAAAGGTGGGAGTGGCTATTGGCGGTAAAAGAGAGGTGCATACCGATGATTGGGCTACATTCGAGATCGATCCGTCTTTATTGGATGGTACGGGCTTGACACTAATGCCGGAAAACTATTATCAGTTGGCTAATCCGAACAAGATGACGATCAGCAACCCGAACCTGGCAATCGCAGATGTGAAAGTGACTTTCTCCGATGCTTTCTATGAAGACAATGCTGCTTTGGACAAGCACTATGCAATCCCTTTCCGGTTGGTCGATCATAATCAGGATGAAATTAGTACTGATGTGAATGGTAATTTGAAGGATTACAGTATTGTAGTTGTCAAATTTGTCAGCCAGTATCATGGTACCTACTTTGTGAAAGGAAAAGTTACCAATTTGTCTACCCAGCAGGTTACTGAATACAGTAACAAGGATTTGAGTCAGAATATGACCCGCGACTTTGTTTCGTTAGGTAGAAACAAAGTACGCAGACCGGGTTTCGGAAACACATTGGAAAACAATGAGTCGGTGAATCTGACAGTCAATCCGGATGGAAGCGTCAATATTGAAGCCGGAGGAAGCGTCGCTATCACAGATGCATCCGCCACATTAGATCCTGCAGCCGAATCATTGGAATTTGTAGGGAAACAGCCTAAGTTTACCCTTTCTTATAAGTACACGAAAGGTGGCATCACTTATCAGGTTGACGAGGAACTGATCCGACGTCAGAATCCGGAAGCTGATTTACGCTTCCAGGAATGGTAGAATAGGTATTAGTTGATTATAGATTTCTATTGCTCACCGGTAATTAGCTGCATCAGTGAATGTTGCAGATTAATTACCGGTGATATCTTTTTCTGTTGGGCGTAGTTGATTTACAAGATATACCTACTTGACCTGTTGACTATTAATAGATAACTTCCTTTTGCTATAGACCAAACTATCTTTCTCCGGTTAGATAACTTTCTTTTCCTTCGTTCCAAACTATAATTGCAAGCTTTGTTTTTATAAATGCAACTTGCAATTATAAAAACAAAGCTTGCAATTATATAAACGGAACTTGCGTTTATAGTTTGAAATAGGGCAAAGACAACTTTACTATGAAGGGAAGAGATCTTTGCAAAGGGAGCAAAAGAACTTTTCTATTAATAGTTGACACGTTGTCTAAGGGTAGGTTGAATTTCTGAAGCAGTTGCTTTTGCTTTCTATTTCAACTGCTTGAGAAACTCTGTCGGAGTGATATTAAATTCTTTCTTGAAACACTTTGTAAAGTAGTTCGGATCTGATATGCCGACAGCAAATGATGCTTCGGAGACATTCATACCATTCAGTAAATGAGTTTTAGCCTCTTTCATTTTGATGGTCCGTATGAATTGGGTGATGGAACATCCGGTGAGTGATTTCAGCTTCATGTGCAACAGGCTGCGGCTGATGCGGAGATGGGTTGTGATTTCAGTTACTCCGAAGTCTTCCTTGGTGAGGTTCGCCATAATCAGTTCCACTAGTTCCTTCATGAACACTTCATCCCGTGGGTTATTGGTTATTTGCTTGATGTTCAGTTCTTCCGCCTGTTTGAAGTGTTCAATACTCTGTTTCCGGCTCTTTTGGATATTCTGTACCAGTAGTTCCAGATTCTTGGCGTTAAAAGGTTTAGTGATATACGCATCGGCTCCCCGTAGATAACCTTCCGTATGGTCGTTTTCATCAGTCTTTGCAGTCAGGAGGATAACGGGGATATGGCTGGTCGTTACGTCCTGTTTGACACGTTCCGTGAATTCCAATCCGTCCATCACTGGCATCATTAAATCCGATATAATGAGGTTAGGCAACTGTTTGGCTATCTTCTTGCAGGCTTCTGCACCGTTATACGCCCGTATAATATCATATTTCTCACTGAATATGCTGGCAAGATAATCATTCATTTCTTTATTGTCCTCCACAATCATAATAGATTCCCGGGCAGGATCTTTTTCTTTGTTGGTCAGCTTTTCAGGAATGAGTTCGATGGTTTCCTTGATTCGCTGGTTGTATTTCTGTATTTCTTCGGTCGTGATGTTCTCGGACGAGCGTTCATCGGGGTTGTAAGCATCCTCGGATACATTCAGGGTAACGATAAAGTCCGAACCTTTGTTGATTTCGCTTTCTACCCGGATTTCCCCTTTGTGCATGTGTATGAGCGAACGCGTAAGCGATAATCCCAGTCCGAATCCCTCACGATGGTCGCGCTTCTCAACCTGGTAATAACTTTCAAATATTTGTTCTTGAGCTTCTTTAGGAATCCCCCTGCCATTGTCTTTGACAGAGATTTGCACAAATGTCCCCTTCTCTTCTTTTATTAGTTTGGCACTCAACTTGACGTATCCGCCGGGCTGGGTATATTTAAATGCGTTTGAGAGCAAGTTATAAAGAATCCGTTCCAGCTTGGAAGGCGAGAACCAGACTTCCTCTTCGGTGTCTTCCAGATTGACGATGAAGTCAATTTCCCGTTCTCCGGCTACAATGTCGAAGATGTGCGACAGTTCTTCCAGAAAGTGCATGATGTCTCCCTTCCGGACGCTGATACGCATCTGTTTCATCTCGATTTTACTGAACGTCAATAGTTCATTAATCAGATAATTCATCCGGTTGGCGTTTCGGTAGATGACTTCCAGTTTCTCTTTATCGTTGTTGCTGATTTGTGGCTGCTGGATCAATCGTTGCAGAGGCGATAGAATCAGAGTCAGCGGTGTTTTCAGGTCATGGGAGATGTAAGTGAAGAAATTGATCTTCTGTTGATTCATATTCTCTATGTTGACGCGCTGTTCATGCTCCGTTTTCAGTCGCATGAGCAGGATGATACGCGTTTTGGTATATCTGTATGCGGCGTAAATGATTAATAGGAAGAGTAATGCATAAACTAAATATGCTCCCGGCGAGAGCCACCAGGGAGGAAGGACTCTGATGGCAAGGTCCTTTTGCCCCGTTTCGTCCCAGCGGATACCGTCTTTGCTGGCTTTGATCTTTAAGATATATCTTCCTGAAGGCAGATTGGAGAAGCGTACCTGATGCTGGTTGCCTACGAACTGCCAATCCTTGTCGATACCTTCCATTTTCATCGCATATTGAGTGTTGTCGGTATATTGATAATTCAGTCCGGAGTATTCGAGACGCAGGGATTGTGCTTGTTCGTGCGTCAGGGTGATCTCCGTCAGTTCGGAGATAGAGGAAGGGATGAATGCTTTCTCATTGTTGGGCGACATATATTCGCTGTTGCTCCAAATGGCAGTCAGTGCAATGTTGAAACGGGGATTGACGGAGCGTACCTGTTCCGGGTAGAAAGAAATCATACCGTTGATAGTTCCGAAATACAATTCTCCGTCAGGCTTCTTGCAGGCGGAGGAGTAGTTGAACTGGTTGATGGGTAATCCGTCGGCCGTGGTATATCGGTCAATGCTTCCTGTTTGGGAATTGATACAACAAAGTCCGTTTCCGGTACCTACCCAAACATTACTCATCTCATCTTCAATGATACCTTTGATGGCGTTGGATCCCAACTGTTCTTTACTGTAAAAGGCGATAATGTTACCGTTGCGGTCTGATACATAAAGCCCGTTGTTGTCTGTACCTATCCATATCCGTTGATGTGAATCGGGGTAGATATAGGTGATGTAGAGATTGGTGTGCGGCAGGATAGGGAGCGAGGTTACTTTCAGTGTATGGGTATTGATCTGAAATATACTGCCTTTTCGGGTTCCTGCCCAAAGTATACTGTCATTAAACTGTACCAGGTTAAAGACACGGAGAGATGAAATTTTTTCCGGGCGGGAGTTTGCTTTCTTCCTGTTGATCAGGAATAAGCCGGAAGGGCCTCCGTACCAGATATGATCGTTCTTGTCTTCGATGATGCAGAAGCCGGAAGAAACCTCATCCGACAATAGATTATAGTCCACCGTGCGGTTTAGATGCGGTATATAGTGAAGAGCTCCTTTCAGGAACAGTCCGAGCCACAAGCTGTTATCTTTGTCGAGCCATAAAGAATGTATGTTCTTGGCGTAGATTTGCATTTGCTTGTGCAGCCGTTCGGCACGGGTGATTTCCTTCTTATTGTCCAGGTAGTTCAATCCGCCATCTTCGGTGGCGATGTACAGACCGTTGTCCGGAGCATTGATAATCTGGCGGACAGCCTTTCCGCTCAAATGATTGAAACTGGCTCCGTATGGATATATCTGGAACTGGTCGGAACCGAATATATAATAGTTGACTCCTCCGAAATAGGTTCCTACCCACATATTATGAGCCTTGTCCTGATAAAGGCTGTAAATGGGAGAATCGTTCAGCGCACTTAAATCCCGTTCCGATTGCTCGTAATGTGCAATCAGTTGATAGAGTTTGTTGAAGACAAAGATGCCATACTCCGTGCCTACCCATATATTCCCCGTATGGTCGGTTGCCGCACACCGGAAGTCTTTCACTTCAAGGTCTTTCGAAAGATTACACAGGGTATTGCTTTGTATATGATAGACGAAAAAATCGTTGTTAGTATTAAATAAAAGCTGGTTGGACGAGATCAGGACAGCATTGTTGCATTGCTGTGTAAAAGGCTGGATGAGAGTCGGGAGGGAAACGAACTGTTTCTTCTCCAGACTGTATCGCATCAGTCCTTTGTTGGTGTCTATCCATAAGGTTTTGTCTCCGTCCTCCGCAAGGTATCTCACATGAGGTTTTTCTTCATCGAGAAGAAAAGGAACGAACAAGCTGTCTTGTTCATTGTAGCGATAGAGTCCGTTGCTACAAGCTGCCAGAAGCATACCATCGCTGGTGTTCAGGAAACAAACATCATCCTTAGTGTTCCCTTTAATCTGGTAACGGCTGAAATCTTCTGTCTCGTAGTTATAGCTGCAGATGCCCTGATCGGTAGAGATCCATAGAATGTTACGGAGCGAATCGTTATATAAGCGTGTGATGAAATTGTGGCGGAGTGAGGTGCTGTCGGCCTCATTATGTGCGAACAGGTTGATATTATAACCGTCATATCGGCACAATCCGTTGCGTGTACCAAACCAGATGAACCCGTGGTTGTCCTGGGTGATTGCATTGATCGTATTATGCGGGAGTCCTTCAGCTATACTTAGCTGTTTGAAGCGTATATTATTATATTGAATCTGTCCCGTCGACAAGCTTGTATTTAAGAGCACGAGACTAAATAAGAGCACGAATTTAAGTAAGGTGGTTCTCATGGCTTTTCTGATTGATTTTCACGACCTAAAGATACGTCTTTTTTTGTTTTGAACAGTCGTAGAATTGTTCAAACGGGCAGCACTCATGTTCAGTTTGCCGCTTCGCTACAGATTTTTATACATGATTGCAGGTATTAAGCATTATTTTTCTGTTTTTCTTGGATAGAAAAGACCACATTTGCAATGTGAAACTCTAAAAACAAATGCTATGAATCATTCGACAGTCAAATCCTTTACGTTTGGTATCGGTCTGTTTTTCACATTACCTCTGGTATATGGGAATAGTTCCTCTCCGTCTTCTTCCGATGGAACGTTGTATATCAATAAATCGAAAACCCACAAAGTGGCTCCCGTAAAGTACGGTTTCCATTATGAAGAAATAGGAATGATGGGCGAGGGTGCCCTGCACGCCGAACTGATACGTAACCGTTCGTTTGAAGAAGCTACACCGCCTGCCGGATTATCTGTGAAGAACGGTCTTTATGAAAATGTTCCGGCTCCCCGCGTTAAAGAGAAAAAAGTGTTTCAGGCCGATCCGCTGATTGGATGGACGACTTATCCGTTATCATATACTCCTGTATTTATCAGTCGCACGGATGAAAATCCGATGAGCGGGGAAAATAAGTATTCGATGCTGGTTAATGTCACGGAAGATATTGCGAACCATCCGGATGCCCTGATTCTCAACCGTGGATATTATGGAATGAACCTGAAGACAG
Organism: Bacteroides sp. OF03-11BH; assembly: GCF_003604005.1. Classification (NCBI taxonomy): domain Bacteria; kingdom Pseudomonadati; phylum Bacteroidota; class Bacteroidia; order Bacteroidales; family Bacteroidaceae; genus Bacteroides; species Bacteroides sp. OF03-11BH. Next base: position 97,297 of record NZ_QTMW01000016.1, read on the forward strand.
ATACGTCTTACCGTCTTTCCTTGTTTCTGAAGAACAGGAATTATTCCGCTCCGTTACGTGTATTTCTAGTTGACGAATGGGGACAACGGGTGAGCAATGTGATCGAAGTGAATGTAGGGAATCGGGACTGGACAAAATATACCGGTGAACTGAAACCGGAAAAGAACGTCCGGCGTGGAATGTTTGCCATACAACCGATGTCGAAAGGGCAATTTCAGATAGATGTCGTTTCCCTGTTCCCGTCCGATACCTGGAACGATGGAAAATCCGTATTCCGTAAAGACATTGTTCAGAACCTGAAAGAGTTTTCTCCCAGCTTTATCCGTTTCCCGGGCGGATGCATCGTGCACGGAGTCAATGAAGAAACGATGTATCACTGGAAAAAGACGCTCGGACCGATTGAAAATCGTCCGGGACAGTGGAGCAAATGGGCGCCTTATTACCGTACCGACGGAATCGGCTATCATGAGTTTTATGAATTGTGCGAATATGTGGGAGCTGATGCGATGTATGTGATGCCTACGGGTATGATTTGCAGTGGTTGGGTGAAGCAAAGTCCACAGTGGAATTTCAGACACATTGATGTCGATCTGGACGCTTATATCCAGGATGCGTTGGATGCCATCGAGTATGCCATTGGTGATACAACTACGAAATGGGGAGCTGAACGGGCAAAGAACGGTCATCCCGCTCCTTTCCCGCTAAAATATATCGAGATTGGAAATGAAGATTTCGGACCTGTGTATTGGGAGCGTTATGAGAAAATCTATCAGGCGTTGTCCGCCAAATATCCTGACTTGATTTATATAGCCAATAGTGTCATCCGTGTAGTCGGAAGAGAGAATGATGACAAACGGAAGGATATTCCCAATTTTGTCAACCCGAAGAATGTGAAAGTGTTCGACGAACATTATTATAACTCAATCGAATGGGCTTGCGAACAGCATTATCGTTTTGATAACTACAAACGGGGTGTTGCCGATCTATTTATCGGCGAATTGGGAATCAACGGAAAATATCCTTATAACCTGCTGGCTACCGGAGCCATCCGTATGTCAATAGAACGCAACGGCGATTTGAATCCCTTGTTTGCTGAACGTCCGGTGATGAGGCATTGGGACTTTCTGGAACACCGTATCTTCCTGCCGATGTTGATTAATGGAGTAGACAGTAGTGTAAAGACTTCCTTCTTCTACCTGGCAAAGATGTTCAGGGATAACACGTTTGACGTGTGTCTGGATGCAGCGATCAAGGATATAGAAGGTTTGCAGAACATCTTTGTTACGATGGGATATGATACGGCCAGCAAACAATATATCCTGAAACTGATAAACCTGCAGGATAAAAAAGTCACTCTACAACCGGAAGTTTCCGGCTTCAAACGTCCCGTCAAGGCACATAAAACAAGTCTGGTACTGGTTCCGGGAAAAGAAAACACACCGTTTGCTCCGAATGAAGTCCAACCGGTAGAGACGGAAGTCGGGCTGGACCTGAATCAACCGTTCGAACTGGAGGCAGCTTCCATGGTTGTATATCGTTTTTAGTTCACCACAGAGGACACAGAGAGCACAGAGGACACAGCATTTTTTCTCTCTTTCTGCAAGGAACAGAGTGATAGATGCAGTTAGCTGTAAAAAAAGCGTGAGACTCTGTGTTACTCTGTAATGAATAAAATGATTAAGCCTCCGTGTCCTCTGTGTCCTCCGTGGTGAACTCTAAATTGTCAAATAGCAAATAAAAATAAAATGAAAACAATCTTTTGTATCACAGGACTTGCCATACAAGGTTTGGCTATGTCAGTTCAGGCGCAAACCGGCAAACCGAATATTGTGGTTATTATGACCGATCAGCAGCGTGCCGATTTGTGCGGCAGGGAAGGTTTTCCGCTGGAAGTGACTCCCTTTGTCGACCGTTTGGCGCAGGAGAATGTATGGTTCAATAAGGCATACACTGTGATGCCGGCCAGCTCTCCGGCACGTTGTTCCATGTTCACCGGGCGTTTTCCTTCCGCCACTCACGTACGCACGAATCACAATATCCCCGACATCTCCTATCAACAGGACTTAGTGGGCGTATTGAAAGAAAACGGATATAAAACAGCATTGGTTGGCAAGAATCACGCTTACCTGAAACCTGCCGACTTGGATTTCTGGTCTGAATACGGACACTGGGGAAAGCACAAAAAGACGACTCCCGCAGAGAAAGAGACTGCCCGTTTCCTGAATCAGCAAGCCAGGGGGCAATGGCTGGAGCCATCTCCCATCTCGCTGGAAGAACAGCATCCCACCAAAATCGTGAACGAAGCGCTGGCATGGATTAAACAGCAGAAAGAAAATCCTTTCTTCGTATGGGTCTCTTTTCCGGAACCTCACAACCCTTATCAGGTATGTGAACCCTATTACTCCATGTTCTCCCCCGATAAGCTCCCTGTCTTAAAGACCTCCCGCAAAGATTTGGCAAAGAAAGGAGAGAAATACCGTATTTTGGCGCAACTGGAAGACGCGTCCTGCCCGAACCTGGAACAAGACTTGCCTCGAATCCGTGCCAACTATATCGGAATGATCCGGTTGATAGACGATCAGATCAAGAGACTGATCGAATCATTGAAAGCCAGCGGACAATATGAAAACACCCTCTTTGTCGTACTTTCCGACCACGGTGACTACTGGGGGGAATACGGATTGATCCGTAAAGGAGCCGGACTTTCCGAAAGCCTCGCACGTATCCCGATGGTATGGGCAGGATATCACATTAAAAACCAGCCTGCCCCTATGGATAGCCACGTATCGATAGCCGACCTTTTCCCCACCTTCTGCTCTGCCATCGGTGCCGAAATACCGGCAGGAGTTCAGGGTCGTAGCTTGTGGCCGATGCTGACCGGAAAAGCTTACCCTAAAGAAGAATTCTCCAGCATGGTCGTACAACAAGGCTTCGGAGGAGCCGATGTCGGACTGGATGCCTCCCTGACTTTTGAACAGGAAGGAGCATTGACTCCCGGCAAAATAGCCCACTTCGACGAACTGAACACCTGGACGCAAAGCGGTACCTCACGCATGATAAGAAAGGATGACTGGAAACTGGTCATGAATCATTATGGCAACGGAGAACTCTATAATTTAAAGAAAGATCCTTCGGAAGTTCATAATCTGTTTGGCGAGAAGAAATACAGCGAAATTCAAACAGAACTTCTGACCCGTTTACTGGCATGGGAGTTGCGTTTGCAGGACCCGCTGCCTCTCCCGCAAAGACGTTACCATTTTAAACAGAATCCATTTAATTATCTCCATCCGGAATACTAAAAAATAAGAAGATTGTACATACCTACGGATATTAAAAACATGATTCCATGAAGTCTGCCCCGCAACGGCCTATTTTTGTATCCGTAAACATAAAACAGAAATATATGAAATTGATTTTGCGATTAGGATTGATCTTGTTTACAGGATTTATTTCCATCTCTACAGCATCAGCACAGTTATATGGAACGGCAGATACAAACGCTCCGGAACTACGTGTTCCGACATCTGTAAAGCCGGCATTTGATTATTGGATGAGGGACACTTGGGCTACACTGGGTCCCGACGGTTATTATTATATCACAGGAACCACCTCTACTCCCGATCGTTACTTTCCGGGACAGAGGCATTGCTGGGACTGGAACGACGGTTTGTACCTGTGGCGTTCCAAAGATATGAAGTCCTGGGAAGCCAGAGGACAAATATGGTCGATGGAAAAAGACGGAACCTGGCAAAAGAAACCGAAAGTATATAAAGCAGGAGAGAAATATCAGAAGAAATCCATCAACGGTGATCCGATGGACAACCGCTTTCATGCAGTGTGGGCTCCGGAAATGCATTATATCAAAAGCGCGAAGAACTGGTTTATCGTTGCCTGCATGAATGAGTCGGCAGGCGGGAGAGGTTCTTTTATTTTGCGGAGCAAGACCGGAAAACCGGAAGGTCCGTACGAGAATATCGAAGGTAATAAAGACAAAGCTATCTTCCCGAACATCGACGGAAGTTTGTTCGAAGATACGGACGGCACTGTCTACTTTGTCGGGCACAACCATTATATCGCCCGTATGAAACCGGATATGAGCGGATTTGCCGAGGAACTGAAAACATTGAAAGAGAAAAAATATAATCCGGAACCGTATATTGAAGGAGCGTTTATCTTCAAATATGATAACAAATATCACCTCGTACAGGCTATATGGTCGCACCGTACGTCGGAGGGAGATACCTATATCGAGAAAAAGGGAGTAACCTCGCCGAAGACACGTTATAGTTACGACTGCATCATCTCGACAGCCGATAATGTGTATGGTCCCTATAGCGAACGCTACAATGCCATCACGGGAGGAGGACACAACAATCTTTTCCAGGATAAGGATGGAAACTGGTGGGCTACCATGTTCTTCAATCCGCGTGGGGCACAGGCGGCAGAGTATAAAGTGACGTGCCGTCCCGGATTAATTCCGATGATCTATGAGAATGGTAAATTCAAACCCAACTTTAATTATAATACCAAATGAAAACTTCTTTATTGATAGCAGGCAGCCTGGCTCTGGTCCCGATGACGTATGCGCAGGACAAGCCGAATATTATTATCATACTGGCAGACGATTTGGGCTTCTCCGATCTCGGCTGTTTCGGTGGTGAGATTCATACACCGGTACTGGATAAACTGGCAAAGAATGGCGTCCGTATGACGCAGATGTACAACAGTGCCCGTAGTTGCCCGTCGCGTGCCAACCTGTTGACGGGACTTTATCCGCATCAGACGGGATTGGGACACATGGACGGCAGTCATCCTGCCTGGCCGAAAGGATATTCCGGTTTCCGTTCCAATTCGGACAACGTCACGATTGCAGAAGTCCTGAAAGATGCCGGATATTTTACGGCTATGTCAGGAAAGTGGCATCTAGGGAATAAGTCGAATCCCATTCTTCGTGGTTTCCAGGAGTATTACGGTTTGTTGGGCGGATTTAATTCTTTCTGGAATCCGGCAGTATATACCCGTTTGCCGAAAGACCGTACCCCCAGACATTATGAGGAAGGAACTTTCTACGCTACCAATGTGATAACGGATTATGCGATTGACTTTATCGACCAGGCACATCAGGAGAAGAAACCGTTGTTCCTGTATCTGGCCTATAACGCTCCCCATTTCCCTTTGCACGCACCGAAAGAAGTGACCGATAAATATATGTCTCTCTATATGCAGGGATGGGACAAGATTCGTGACGCCCGCTGGAAACGGATTGTGGACCTGAAACTTATGCAGGGAAAGCCGGCACTTAGTCCGCGTGGTGTAGTTCCCGAAAGTCTGTTTGAAGATGAAACGCATCCGCTACCGGCATGGGATTCATTGACGAAAGATCAGCAGACCGACCTCGCACGCCGTATGTCCATTTTTGCCGCTATGGTAGATGTGATGGACGCGAACATCGGCCGGGTAGTGGATGAATTGAAGAAAAACGGTGAGTTGGACAATACGTTTATCATGTTTATGTCCGATAACGGAGCTTGTGCCGAATGGCACGAATTTGGCTTCGACAAACAGACCGGAGTCGAATACCATACCCATACCGGAGAAGAACTCGACCAGATGGGTTTGCCCGGAACCTATCATCATTACGGTACAGGCTGGGCAAATGTCTGCTGCACGCCGTTCACGCTCTATAAACATTATGCACACGAAGGAGGTATTTCCACTCCGTGTATCATTTCCTGGGGTAATCATGTGAAGAACAAAGGCGGACTGAATCATCAGCCTGCACAATTCTCCGATATCATGTCTACCTGTGTGGAACTGGCAGGAGCCACTTATCCGAAAGAATATCAGGGAAGAGCGATTCTGCCTACGGCAGGTCAGTCTATCCTTCCGATTGTGAAAGGAAAGAAGATGCCCGAAAGATATATTTATGCCGAGCATGAAGGCAACCGCATGGTGCGTAAAGGTGACTGGAAGCTGGTTTCCGCCAACTTCAAGGGAGATGAATGGGAATTGTACAACATCAAGGAAGACCGTACCGAACAGCACAACCTGATCGGTAAATATCCTGAAATGGCAAAAGAATTGGAAACAGCCTATTTCGAATGGGCGGACAAGAGTGATGTTTTGTATTTCCAGAAAATGTGGAATACCTACAATAAGAATCGACGGAAAGATTTTAAAGAATATAAAACCCGCTAATGCTTATGGATAAGAGAATCTTACTAACTCTGGCTTTAGGAGCCATGTCGCAGGTGTTTACCCATGCATGGGAGCCTAAAGGAGATAAAATTAAAACAGTATGGGCTGAACAGGTGACGCCGGAAAATGTGTGGCAAAGTTATCCTAGACCACAGTTGCAACGGGCAGAATGGATCAATCTGAACGGATTGTGGAAGTATGCCGTAACGGATCAGAACACGCCTCGGAAGAATGTTTCCTTTGAAGGGGAAATCTTGGTCCCGTTTGCGATTGAATCATCTCTGTCCGGAGTGCAGAAAACATTTCTTCCTACGGATAAATTATGGTATCAACGTGAGTTCACCTTAGATCCTTCCTGGAAGAACAAATCTACTATCCTGCATTTCGGAGCAGTGGATTATGAATGTCAAGTATGGGTGAATAACCGGTTGGTCGGTACGCATAAAGGAGGAAATAACCCGTTCTCGTTTGATATTACTAAATACCTGAAGAAGAGTGGTCCTCAAAGCATTGAAGTAGCCGTCACCGACCCGACGGACACGGAGTCTATCTCCCGAGGAAAACAGCAACTTAACCAGGAAGGTATCTGGTACACGCCTGTATCGGGCATTTGGCAAACTGTGTGGCTGGAAGCGGTGAATAAAACCTATATTCGTCAGGTACTTCCTTCCACTGATATTGAGAGAAAATCCGTGAAGCTGGCTTTCGATATAATCGGAGCCAAAGGCAATGAAGAAGTGAAAATAGAAGTGTTGGATGATGGCAAAGTAATCAAGACGGTGGAACAGAAGTTGACTAATGCGATAGAAATAGACGTTCCGAACGCTGTCTTATGGTCTCCCGAATCTCCGAAACTGTATCATTTGAATATTGTCTTATCCAATGGAGGACGTGTTTTAGACCGGGTAAAGAGTTACTTTGCCTTGAGAAAAGTAGATGTCCGTAAAGATGAGTGCGGATATAACCGTATTTGCCTGAATAACCAACCCATCTTCCAATACGGTCCGCTCGATCAAGGCTGGTGGCCCGATGGATTGTTGACTCCTCCTTCCGAGGAAGCGATGTTGTGGGACATGGTGCAGTTGAAGAAGATGGGATTCAATATGATCCGTAAACATATCAAAGTAGAACCGGAGCAATATTATTATTACGCTGATTCTCTGGGATTGATGATGTGGCAAGACATGGTTTCCGGTTTTGCTACGTCAAGGAAGAAGGAGGAACACGTCAATCCGTTGGCTACTACTGATTGGAACGCTCCCGAAGAACACACCCGGCAATGGCAAAAAGAAATGTTCGAAATGATCGACCGTCTCCGTTTCTATCCCTGTATCACTACCTGGGTGGTTTTCAATGAAGGATGGGGACAGCATAACACGGTGGAAATCGTAAATAAAGTGATAAAATACGACGATACACGCCTGATAAACGGAGTGACCGGCTGGACGGACAGAGGCGTAGGCGATATGTACGACGTACATAATTATCCTGTCACTTCCATGATTCTGCCGGAGAACAACGGTAACCGCATTTCCGTACTGGGAGAATTCGGCGGCTATGGCTGGGCGATCAAGGAACATATCTGGAATCCGAATATGAGGAACTGGGGGTATAAGAATATAGACGGAGCAATGGCTCTGATTGATAGTTACGGCCGTCTGGTATATGATTTGGAAACGCTGATTGCCCAAGGGTTGAGTGCGGCTGTTTATACACAAACCACTGATGTGGAAGGAGAAGTGAACGGCCTGATTACTTACGACCGGAAAGTAACTAAAATACCGGAAGGCTTGTTACACCTGATGCACAACCGTTTGTATGAAATCACTCCCGTGAAAGCGGTTACTTTGATTGCAGACAGTCAGAACGGAAGCAAGAATACCCGCCTTGTCGGTATGAACGGTCAGGAGCTGAAAATGACTTCTTTGCCTTTCGACTGTCCCCCTCGTTCTACGGTAGTATCAGAAGCTACTTTTAAGGTGGATAAGGATTTCAATCATCTGTCTTTATGGCTGAATGTTGCCGGAGAAGCCAAAGTTTGGCTGAATGGTGTAGAAGTCTTTGCGCAGGAGGCAAAGCAGACCAGGCAATATAATCAATATAATATCAGCGATTACAGCCGTTACTTGCGGAAAGGAAGTAATCTGTTGAAAATCGAAGTGAAAGATAGCAAGAAGATGAGATTCGATTATGGGTTGAGGGCTTATTAATCAGATTCATATTCTACTTTGTGAGTTTCTTGCTATAAAGTTGAAAGGCAAGTGAATATCTGCAATATCAAGTTAATGTATGAGCCCCATAGCGATGTCACTATAGGGCTCATTAACTATCATTTTTCCGGCTCACTCGTATGGGCACATTTCTTTATAACAAACTTTCTTATTGAAATTTCTTATCTTCTTCGAGGAGCTCCTGGCTACATTGCTCCGGTGCTAGAGGGGTAAAGAGTTCTATCAAGTTTTCTTCGGGATCGCGCAGGTATAGGGTACGCATCCCCCAATCGGGCATATCCGTAGGTTCGGTGATAAACGTCACGCCTTTTGCTTTTAGATCGGCAAAAGTTTCGTCGAGGTTATCTACACTGAATGAAACCATTAATTTCTCACGCATCGCAACGGGCTGTTGCTTATCTGCATTGCCTACCGCAGGTGCCATCCAGTCGGATACAAAAAGGGTGAAGCCTTTTATCCCGTCAGCTACTTTAAAATTGGCATATCCGCTATTTTCATCTCCCCAGGATGGCTCTAATCCGAGTTGTTCGGTGTAGAACTTGAAGCATTTGGCGAAGTCTTTCACTAATAATCTTACGTTGCTGAATCTCATGGTTTACTGATTAATAGTTTGTAATTTGTTTCTTATATCAAAATGCAAATATAATCATTCTATTGGATAGTGTTTCAAAAAACTGTATTTACCTCATTAGAGTGCAGAAATGAACTATTTCACCACAGAGGACAGTTAGAAGATCCATACTGAACAGATGAGATTATCTGAAATCCAGAATAAAGAATTACAGGATAAAATTGCTGTGATAAATAAGAATTCTGAAGAATAGATCAAAGCAATGCAGAAACAATATGAGACTACTAACAGGTAGCTGAAGATTTTCATATCGGCTCAAAAGAGTCCTATACACTGTAATTATTGGCTCATTTTGAGCCGATATATTAATAATATTATGTATTTTTGAGCCGATATAATCAATTAAATAGCAATGGAAGAAGAAATTCAACAATATCTTCGTTTTCATCCTCTATCTTCTAGGTCAGAATTAATGGAGGGAGTGAATACTAAAGTAAGTGTCGCCACATTCAAGCGTTTATTAGCTGCCATGATTTCCGCTGGAAGTATTGAAGTCATAGGGCAAGGACCTGCCACCTGTTATAAACTAACACCACAAACGTTTGTTACAAGTTATTTCGACTTAGAATCATACTTTCGGAAAGAAGTTGATGAGCGTGAAATTCAACAAGCTTTCAATTTCAGCCTTATTCCTGATATATTGCCTAATGTTGACCCTTTCACGATGGATGAACGGAAACATTTAACGGCTCTTCAAGAAACGTTTAGAAGAAATGTATTAGAAATGACAGACGGAGAGTACCGGAAAGAAATGGAAAGGTTAGGTGTGGATCTTAGTTGGAAGTCTTCTCAAATTGAAGGGAACACATATAATCTTCTTGAAACGGAAAGACTTTTGCTGGAAAAAGAAGAAGCAAAAGGTAAAACTAAAGAAGAAGCCATTATGCTACTAAATCACAAGGAAGCTCTTGATTTTATTTTAGATAATCCTGATTATCTTCAGTATTTATCAATAAGAAAGATTGAAGACATTCATAGTATCCTTATTAAAGAACTGGGAGTTGAGCGTCATATTCGTTCTCGGCGTGTTGGTATTACGGGTACGAATTATCGTCCACTTGATAATGAATATCAAATAAGAGAAGCTATGGAAGACACTTGTCAATTAATCAATAATAAGGAGAGTATCTTTGATAAAGCTTTCCTAGCTTTAGTTCTGTTATCTTACATTCAGCCATTTGCTGATGGTAATAAACGTACTGCCCGTATAACAAGTAATGCAATACTTATAGCCAACGGTTATTGTCCTTTATCATTTCGTTCAGTTGATTCTATCGACTATAAGAAAGCTATGTTAGTTTTCTATGAACAAAATAATATATATCCATTTAAGAAAATATTTATAGAACAGTTTGAATTTGCTGTGAATACATACTTTTGAATTTATCTGTATATTGATGGTTGTTCCAACGATGACATTATTATAAATATAATAATTATGTTCATAATAAATTTGTAATGCTTCCTGTTTTAATAAACATTGGTTTTCCGTCTGCAATAATTTTCTCCTGAAAGCCGGAAGTTTCTGAAAGACTTTTATCTTTGCAATCATAATACATACGGCACTATGAAAAAAGTGATTCTGATTTTTGTGACAATCGTCCTTTCCGGTCTGCTTTATGCAAAAGATAATAAGAGTACCGATGCGTTACTTCGTGAGATTGATGGTATCATTAAAAACCGTCAGACCTATGGAGCGGAAAAGGAGGCGCGTATCGCTGACCTGAAGAAATTGCTGGAGGAGGCTACTTCCGATGAACAACGATATGGTTTTTGCGGACGTCTTTTCGATGAATACCGGGCTTATAATCTGGATTCGTCTTTTGTCTATGCTCAACGGAAAGAGGAACTGGCGCATCGCATGGATAAACTGGATTACCTGGATGATGCTGCCATGAATATGGCGGAAGTGATGGGAACTACCGGAATGTATAAAGAAGCGTTGGAACTATTGGGGCAGATTGATAAGAAAACGCTGCCCGATTATCTCTATGGTTATTATTATCATTTGTATCGCACTATTTACGGATTGATGGGAGATTATGCCGTTACGGAGAAAGTCAAGAAAGAGTATTATCGAATGACGGATCTGTATCGTGACTCTCTTCTGCAGGTCAACGCTTCCGACTCTTTGGGACACGTATTGGTGATGGCGGATAAGTGTATCGTACATGCTCAATACGAAGAAGCCATCCGTATGCTGATGGAATATTACAACAAACCTTCTTTGGATGACCATTCAAAAGCAATGCTTACTTATACTCTCTCCGAGGGTTACCGGTTGAAAGGCGACAAGCAGGGGCAAAAACATTACCTGGCTCTTTCGGCCATTGCCGACCTGAAATCGGCAGTAAAGGAATATGTATCTTTGCGCAAACTCGCTTCTCTTGTCTACGATGAAGGGGATATTGACCGTGCCTACAATTACCTGAAATGCTCCTTAGAGGATGCCACTCTTTGTAATGCCCGCCTTCGTACGTTAGAAATCTCGCAAGTCTTTCCTATCATTGACCAGGCTTACCAATTGAAAACCAAACGGCAGCAGCAGGAGATGAAAGTATCATTGATTTGTATCAGTTTGCTTTCCGTATTTTTGTTGGTTGCCATTTTCTTCGTTTACAAACAGATGAAAAAGGTTGCTGCCGCACGTCGCGAAGTGGTCGATACCAATACGTTGCTGCAAGAACTGAACGAAGAACTTCACGACTCTAATTCGCAACTGAAAGAGATGAACCATACGCTTTCGGAAGCCAACTATATCAAGGAGGAATATATCGGCCGATATATGGACCAATGCTCCACTTATCTCGACAAGATGGATTTATACCGTCGTTCCCTAAATAAAATTGCCGCTGCCGGAAGAGTGGAAGAACTATATAAAGCCATTAAATCTTCCCAATTCCTTGACGAAGAACTGAAAGAGTTTTATGCAAACTTCGACATGACTTTCCTGCAACTCTTCCCCAATTTTGTGGAGGAATTTAATGCGCTGCTCACAGAACCCATGCAACCCAAACCGGGAGAACTGTTGAACACCGAACTCCGTATCTTTGCCCTTATCCGGCTGGGGATTACGGACAGTACCAAGATAGCGCAATTCCTCCGTTATTCCGTGACTACCATTTATAATTACCGGACCCGTGTCCGTAACAAAGCTTTGGGAGAAAGAGATGAATTTGAGACTAAAGTAATGCAAATAGGGAAGGTGGAAGAATAAGAAAATTACTACTTTTTTAGTCTGACTTCTATTTTATAACGTTCTTATATTTAGTGGTTTATGCTGTGAGACACTGTATAAATCACTATATTTTTGCTATCTGCTTTAAGAAGCAGTATGAAATGTGGATACTTTTGTTTCACGGTCATTTCAGCAATGACACAGAGAACGAAAACAAAAGTAACCCTAATATTAACTTTAAATTAATGTACATGAAACAGAGTATGAAGTCGAAAGGCTTTGAACGCCGCCTCTTATTAATAATGTGGGGCTTGTTCCTATCTCTTAGTGCATTCGCACAACAGATTTCAATAAAAGGACATGTAGTAGATGCCACAGGTGAACCGGTGATCGGTGCCAGTGTGGTGGAAGGACGTACAACGAATGGTACGATAACCGATGTAGACGGTAATTTCTCATTAAGCGTTCCGGCTAACAGCACGCTGACTATCTCTTTTGTCGGCTATAAAACGCAGACTGTTCCGGTGAACGGGAAAAACTCGTTGAAAGTAACCTTGCAGGAAGATACGGAAGTATTGGACGAAGTTGTTGTAGTAGGTTACGGAACGATGAAAAAGAGCGATTTGACTGGTGCCGTATCTTCTGTCGGAGTGAAGGACATCAAAGACTCTCCGGTAGCTAATATCGGTCAGGCAATGCAGGGAAAAGTATCCGGCGTGCAGATTATCGATGCCGGTAAGCCGGGTGATAATGTCACCATTAAAATCCGCGGTTTGGGTACGATCAATAACAGTAACCCGCTGATTGTCATTGACGGAATTCCTACCGACTTGGGATTGTCTTCCTTAAATATGGCTGATGTGGAACGGGTAGACGTATTGAAAGATGCTTCGGCAACAGCTATCTATGGTTCGCGTGGTGCCAACGGTGTGGTGATGATTACCAGCAAACGTGGTGCCGAAGGTGCCGGAAAAGTAACGGTAAACGCAAACTGGGCTATTCAGAACGCTACTAAAGTGCCCGATATGCTGAATGCTGCGCAATATGCCGCCTTGAGCAATGATATGCTGTCTAATAATGATGATAATACAAACCCTTATTGGGCAGATCCTTCTTTATTGGGAACAGGAACGAACTGGCTGGATGAGATGCTACGTACGGGAGTGAAACAAAGCTATTCGGTTAGCTATTCCGGTGGTACGGAAAAGGCACATTACTATGTATCCGGCGGTTTCCTCGACCAGTCCGGTATCGTGGAAAGCGTTAATTACCGTCGTTTCAACTTTCAGGCAAATAGTGATGCCCAGGTTAATAAATGGTTGAAGTTCACTACCAATCTGACATTCAGTACGGACGTGAAAGAAGGAGGAAGCTATAGCATCGGAGATGCGATGAAAGCACTTCCCACCCAGCCGGTGAAGAATGAAGACGGTAGCTGGAGCGGTCCCGGACAGGAAGCGCAATGGTATGGAAGTGTCCGCAATCCGATCGGTACGTTGTACATGATGACGAACGAGACGAAAGGATATAACTTTCTGGCAAATATCACCGGAGAGATTGCCTTTACCAAATGGTTGAAGTTGAAAAGCACCTTCGGTTATGACGCCAAATTCTGGTTTGTCGATAACTTTACTCCGGCTTACGACTGGAAACCGAATCCGGTAGAAGAATCTTCCCGCTATAAGAGTGACAACAAATCATTTACCTACCTATGGGATAATTATTTTGTATTCGACCATACTTTCGCCCAAAAACATCGTGTAGGTGTGATGGCAGGTTCTTCCGCCCAATGGAACAACTATGATTACCTGAATGCTCAAAAGAATATCTTCATGTTTGATAATATCCATGAAATGGACAACGGCGAGAAGATGTACAGTATTGGTGGCAGCCAGAGCGACTGGGCACTGCTTTCTCTGATGGCACGTCTCAACTATTCTTACGAAGATAAATACCTGCTTACAGCCACTGTGCGCCGTGACGGTTCTTCCCGCTTTGGTAAGAACAACCGTTGGGGAACATTCCCTTCCGTTTCTCTGGCATGGCGTATTTCGCAGGAAGAATGGTTCCCGAAAGACAACTCTCCGGTGAATGACCTCAAACTGCGTATCGGATACGGTGTGACCGGTAATCAGGAAATCGGTAACTACGGCTTTGTTGCTTCCTATAATACAGGAGTCTATCCTTTCGGCAACAACAACTCCACCGCTTTGGTATCTACCACCCTTTCCAATCCGAATATTCATTGGGAAGAGGTACGCCAAACCAACTTCGGTGTGGATATGAGCCTGTTCAATTCACGTGTCAACCTTTCGCTGGATGCCTACATCAAGAAGACGGCAGACATGTTGGTGAAAGCTTCCATCCCTATCACCTCCGGTTTTGAAGATACTACTGAAACCTTTACCAATGCCGGCAAGATGCGCAACAAAGGGGTGGAAATGACCCTGCGCACCATCAACCTGAAAGGTCTTTTCTCTTGGGAATCTGCTTTAACGGTCACCTATAACAAAAATGAAATTCTGGACCTGAATAGCGAAACTCCGATGTTTATCAATCAGATGGGTAACTCATACGTGACTATGCTTAGAGCCGGTTATCCGATCAATGTATTCTACGGATACGTGACCGACGGACTTTTCCAAAACTGGGAGGAAGTAAACCGCCATGCCACCCAACCGGGAGCCGCTCCGGGGGATATCCGTTTTCGGGATTTGAATAACGATGGAGTCATCAACGATGAAGACCGTACCGTTATCGGTAACCCGAATCCGAACTGGTTCTTCTCTTTAAGCAATAATTTCTCTTATAAGGGATGGGAACTCTCCGTTTTCCTGCAAGGCGTATCGGGAAACAAGATTTATAACGCCAACAATGTTGACAACGAAGGAATGGCAGCCGCTTACAACCAAACCACAGCCGTATTGAACCGCTGGACGGGTGAAGGAACCAGCAACTCTATGCCCCGCGCCATTTGGGGAGACCCGAACCAGAACTGCCGTGTATCCGACAGGTTTGTGGAAAACGGTTCCTATCTCCGTCTGAAGAATATCACACTTTCGTATACACTGCCCAAAAAGTGGATGCAAAAGATTCAACTGGAAAATGCCCGCATCTCTTTCTCTTGCGAGAATGTGGCAACTATCACCGGATATTCCGGCTTCGATCCGGAAGTTGATATTAATGGCATCGACAGTAGCCGTTACCCGATTTCACGTACCTTCAGTATGGGCTTGAACTTTAACTTTTAAATCAGGAGAAAGAATATGAAAAAGATAATAACTTTGGTATTTATGTCTGCCGTGCTGGCATTGACATCGTGCAATGATTTCTTGGATAAATATCCCAAATATGGCGTCGATCCCGAGTCGGAAGTGACGAACGAGATTGCTGTGGCACTGACTACTGCCTGCTATAAGACCTTGCAATCGTCGAATATGTACAACCAACGTATTTGGAGCCTCGACATCATCGCAGGCAACAGTGAAGTAGGAGCCGGAGGAGGTACTGACGGTTTGGAGACTGTTCAGGCTTCCAATTTCATTGCCCAGAGTGATAACGGCTTTGCCTTGTATGTATGGCGTTCTCCGTGGGTAGGGATCGGACGTTGTAACATCGTGCTTTCCAATTTGCCTTCAGCATCTATCTCCGATGAGATAAAGACCCGTTGTATGGGTGAGGCTTATTTCCTGCGTGCACATTATTATTATATTCTGGTTCGTTTGTACGGAGGGGTGCCTTTGCGCTTGGAGCCGTTTGAACCGGGAGAATCTGCGGATATTGCCCGTAATACGGTAGATGAGGTATATGCTCAAATTTTTTCCGACTGCAAAAATGCAGTG
Organism: Bacteroides sp. OF03-11BH; assembly: GCF_003604005.1. Taxonomy (NCBI): domain Bacteria; kingdom Pseudomonadati; phylum Bacteroidota; class Bacteroidia; order Bacteroidales; family Bacteroidaceae; genus Bacteroides; species Bacteroides sp. OF03-11BH. The sequence continues at coordinate 113,377 of NZ_QTMW01000016.1, forward strand.
AATATGCTTCCTCCGAAAAGCAGTTATGGAGATGCTGACAGGGGACGTGCCTGCAAAGAGGCTGCAATGGCGATGTTGGCGGATATTTACCTGACACTGGCTCCCAACCATCGCGACTATTATAATGAAGTAGTGACCTTGTGCAATAACATTGCTGCAATGGGATATGATCTGACTCAATGCAATTATGCCGATAACTTTAATGCGACGATCAATAATGGTGCGGAATCTCTCTTCGAAGTGCAATACTCCGGTAGTACGGAATATGACTTCTGGGGCGGCGATAATCAAGCATCCTGGCTGTCTACCTTCATGGGGCCTCGTAATTCGGGTATGGTAGCCGGTGCTTATGGATGGAATCTGCCTACGGAAGAGTTTGTCAAGCAATACGAGGACGGTGATTTGCGGAAAGACATCACTGTATTATATCAGGGTTGTCCTGCTTTTGACGGTATGGAATACAGACGTTCCTGGTCGAATACGGGTTATAACGTACGTAAGTTCCTTGTGTCGAAAACCGTCTCTCCGGAGTATAATACCAACCCCAACAACTTTGTAGTATACCGTTATGCGGATGTCTTACTGAAGAAAGCGGAAGCTTTGAATGAGCAGGGACATCCGGATCAGGCTGCCGAACCATTGAATATCGTTCGTAAGCGTGCCGGACTGACAGAGCTGCCGACCACTCTGACGCAGACCGAAATGAGAGAAAAGATTATTCACGAACGTCGGATGGAACTTGCTTTTGAGGGACACCGCTGGTTCGATATGATCCGGGTTGATAATGGAAATTATGCATTGACATTCCTGAAATCTATCGGTAAGAATAATGTGACCAAAGAACGTCTCCTGTTGCCTATTCCGCAGACGGAGATGGACTCCAATCACCTGATGACTCAAAATCCCGGTTATTAATCCGTTTTATAATCATTCATTTAGACAAATAATATGATGAAGAAATATATATATCAGTTGTTATGCTCTCTTTTCATCGGCGCAACGATGGTTGCCTGTACCGAGGATTATATGGAGACAGATAAAGGACATGATACCCTCACCCTTTCGGTGAATCAGCAGGAGTTGGTGTTGAACGAAAAGAACCATAGTCAGGAGGCGCTGGCGCTTTCATGGACTACCGGAACGAATTATGGAAGCGGTAACCGTATCTCTTATACGCTGGAACTGGCGAAAGCTGGAACGGACTTTGCGAATCCTTATTCGGTAGATTTGGGTACGGGAACGTATCAATGGACTAAGAAAGTGGAAGAACTTAACCAATTTCTGCATACGCAGTTCGGTATCGGTTATGTCGTGAAAGCGGAGTTGGAAGCACGTATCACAGCCGTCGTTGCCGGAATGGAAGATCAGAAACAAAGTGCGACGACTGCCTTTACAGTGACTACCTACCAGCCGGTTACTACCACGCTTTACCTGATTGGTGATGCTGCTCCGAACGAATGGAGCGCCGATAACGCAACGGCAATGGAACGTACGGATAACGGACAATTTACATGGACAGGAAAGCTGAATACCGGATCGTTTAAGTTTATAACGACCTTAGGAGAATTCCTGCCGTCGTACAACCGCGATGCTACTGCCGGAGAAGGACTCAAACTAATTTATCGTACATCGGGTGACCAACCGGACGAACAGTTCACAATCAGTAAAGAAGCAACTTATATCGTAAAAGCAAACCTGCTCGACTTGACGTTGACACTTACCGAAACAGAAGATATTGGCTGGAGATATGAAGAATTTTTCATTGTCGGTTCGTTTACGGGTAACAATGGTTGGGGATTTGAAGCACTGTCTAAAGATGCTGTTCAGATGGATCTGTTCCATTATGGAGCTGTGATTCCCTGGAAGGCAGACGGAGAATTTAAATTCGCTTCTGTGACAGATTTCGGTCAGGCGGATGCTTTCTTCCATCCTACCGTGGCTAATGCTCCGTACACTTCGACATCCGTAGTGCTTGGAGGTGACGATAATAAATGGCAGATGAAGGAAGCCGAATGTGGCAAGCCTTATAAAGTATGGTTCTACACAGGAAAAGGAAAAGAAAAGATGCTGATGCGTCCGTTCACTCCTTACGAAGGGCTGTATCTGGTGGGTGAGGCAACTCCGAACGGATGGGATTTAGGCAATGCTACTCCGATGACTAAGAGTGCCGACAGTCCTTATATCTTTACTTGGAGCGGCACGCTGAAGGCAGGTGAGATGAAGATATCCTGCGATAAGCAGTCAGACTGGAACGGGGATTGGTTTATGGCGGATAAGAGCAACAAGGCTCCGACGGGGGAAGTAGAGACGGCATTGTTCGTTACCAAGTCGGATGCGGAGTTGAACAGTATGTATCCGGATACAGATTTGGGTAGTTTGGATAATAAGTGGAATATTCAGGAAGCCGGTTCTTATCGGATTACGATTGACCAGTTGAAAGAGACGATTTCGATTGTGAAACAATAAAACAAGAATTCAAGATGAAGAAAATAATATATTTGGTGGCTGCTTTCCTGTGTATGGCTTGCAGTGACGATCATGGGTCGAACCAGGAGAATGGAGGAGCTTCGGGCAGTGTCACCGAAGTGACTCCGGTAACATCGGATTTAAGTGTGGACCTGTCTACGGATAAGGCTTTCTATAAACCGGGGGAGAAAGTGGTATTTACAGCAGAAGATGCGTTGCCTGCCGGAACTAAAGTTCGTTATCGTCTTTTAGGGGAGGTTGTCGGAGAAGAGTCGGTAAATGGTAACAGTTGGACATGGCAACCGCCTATTACTGATTTCAAAGGATATATGGCGGAACTGTACCGTCAGGAGAATGGTACAGATGTGATTGTCGGTACGATTGCGGTAGATGTATCTAGTGATCCGGCACGTTTTCCCCGTTATGGTTTTGTCGCTGATTTCAGTCGGGAGAAGACGGCTGAAAAGACGCAGGAAGAGATGGCGTATCTGAATCGTCATCACATCAATTGGGTACAGTTTCAGGACTGGCATAATAAGCATCACTGGCCATTGGGCGGTACACGTACGCAGTTGGACGAAGTATATATGGACATCGCTAACCGGGAGGTTTATACAAGTTCTGTGAAGAATTACATTGAAGCGCAGCATCGTTTCGGTATGAAGTCTATGTTTTACAATCTTTGTTTCGGGGCGTTGAAGGATGCCGCTACGGACGGGGTGAAGGAGGAATGGTATTTGTTTAAGGATGCTTCTCACACTACTAAAGACAGTCATGATCTGCCGGGCGGATGGAAAAGTAATATTTATCTGGTAGATCCTTCTAATAAGGAATGGCAGAAATATTTGAACGAGAGGAATGATGATGTATATGTGAACTTTGCCTTCGACGGCTATCAGATAGACCAGTTGGGACGACGCAGCACGTTGTACAATTACAACGGTATTCCGGTCAATCTGCGTGAGGGATATGCTTCTTTTATTGAAGCGACGAAGCAGGCTCATCCGGACAAGAGTTTGGTGATGAATGCGGTCAGCCGTTACGGTGCCCGTCAGATTGGGGAGACTGGTAAAGTTGATTTCTTCTATAATGAGGTGTGGGCGGATGAGGCTGATTTTACCAATCTGAAAGCCATTCTTTATGAAAATGGAGTATATGGCAATTATCAGTTGAATACGGTTTTTGCAGCTTATATGAATTATAATAAAGCGGATAACCGGGGAGAATTTAATACGCCGGGTATCTTATTGACAGATGCTGTCATGTTTGCTTTGGGTGGTTCGCACCTTGAACTGGGAGGCGATCACATGTTGTGCAAAGAGTACTTCCCGAATGAGAATCTGACAATGAGCGAAGAATTGAAAACAGCGATGGTTCGTTATTATGATTTTCTGACTTCTTATCAGAATCTGCTTCGTGACGGTGGTACGGAGAATCGTGTTTCCATAGATTGTACCAATGGCGAAATGAGATTGAATAGTTGGCCTCCTCAACAGGGATCAGTTACTACTTATGCCAAGCAGGTAGGTGGCAAGCAAGTCATACATCTTCTTAATTTCTCGCAAGCGAACAGTCTTAGCTGGAGAGATGTGGACGGTACGATGCCGGAACCGGCTTTGATTACGAAAGCGGCTTTGCAAATGAATCTGTCGGCAAAGGTGAATAAGTTATGGGTAGCGTCGCCGGATGCACACGGAGGAGCCTTGCAGGAATTGGCCTTTACACAGGAGAACGGAATTGTCTCTTTTACATTGCCTTCCTTGAAATATTGGACAATGATTGTGGCTGAATAAAAGAGATTGCAGCTGAATAAAATGAGTATAGTCCAATAACGCGGCTGTAGCAGAATGACTTAAAATGATAGGTATGATGATTAGATATAGATTATGGGTATGGGTGTTGTGCTTGGTGTTTCCAACATGGGTTTGGGCGGAAAAAACGACACGTACATGCTCCTCTTTTACACAGCAGGGACGTCAGGTGACTTTTCACCTGACGGACAGTGCCGCGTTGCAATTGCAACTTTGTAGCTCTTCCGTCGTGAAAATCTGGTTCTCACCCGACGGGCAATTGCAGCGAAGAAATGCTTCGTTTGCAGTGATTAATGAAGAGCTGGAAGAGGTAGGAACTATTCATGTGGATGAACAGGCGGCCTGTTATGAGATATTTACTCCGAAGTTGCGTATCCGGGTGAATAAATCTCCGATGAGTCTTCAGATATTCGATAAATATCAGAAACTCCTGTTTAGTGATTATGCCGATAAAGGCCATGTCAGTGAAGGAACGAAGAAGGTGGAATATAAAGTGCTTCGTCGTGACGAGCACTTCTTCGGACTTGGTGAGAAAGCGGGAAAGATGGACCGTCGTGGCGAGTCTTATAAGATGTGGAATAGTGACAAACCTTGCTATAGCGTGGTAGAAGATCCTCTTTACAAGAGTATTCCTTTCTTTATGAGCAATTACCGGTATGGTATTTTCCTTGATAACACCTATAAGACGGAATTCAAATTCGGAACGGAAAGCCGTGATTATTACAGCTTTGAAGCGCCGAACGGGGAAATGGTATATTACTTTATTTTCGGTAAAGACTATAAAGAAATCATCAGCCAATACGTCGGACTGACCGGAAAACCTATCATGCCGCCGAAATGGGCGTTGGGTTTTGCTCAATGCCGCGGTCTGTTGACAAGTGAAAAGCTAAGTCGTGAGATAGCCGAAGGCTACCGGAAACGGGGAATACCTTGTGATATTATCTATCAGGATATCGGCTGGACAGAATATTTGCAGGATTTCGAGTGGCGCAAAGGAAACTATGAAAACCCTAGGAAGATGCTTTCGGATTTGAAAGAGATGGGTTTTAAGGTAGTCGTATCTCAAGACCCGGTAATTGCACAAGCCAACAAAAAACAATGGGAAGAAGCAGACCGTCTGGGCTATTTTGTAAAGGACAGTACGAACGGTAAAAGCTACGATATGCCCTGGCCGTGGGGTGGAAACTGCGGAGTGGTAGACTTCACCCTGCCTGCCGTAGCCGACTGGTGGGGAACTTATCAGCAGAAACCTATTGATGATGGTATCTCCGGCTTCTGGACAGATATGGGCGAACCTGCCTGGAGTAACGAAGAGCAGACGGAACGCCTGGTGATGAAGCACCATTTGGGTATGCACGATGAAATCCATAACGTCTATGGCCTGACCTGGGATAAAGTGGTGAAGGAGCAATTTGAAAAGAGGAATCCGGACCGTCGTGTTTTCCAGATGACTCGTGCTGCTTATGCCGGCTTGCAACGTTATACGTTTGGCTGGACGGGTGATAGCGGAAACGGAGACGACGTACTGCAAGGTTGGGGACAATTAGCCAATCAGATTCCTGTAATGCTTTCCGCCGGATTGGGATTAATCCCATTTTCTTCCTGTGATATCACCGGTTACTGTGGGGATATTGAGGATTATCCGGCTATGGCCGAACTCTATACCCGTTGGATTCAATTCGGAGCATTTAATCCTTTGAGCCGTATCCACCATGAGGGAGATAACCCGGTGGAACCGTGGCTTTTCGGGCCGGAAGCGGAAAAGAACGCGAAAGCGGCTATCGAACTGAAATATCGTTTGTTACCGTATATCTATACTTACGCCCGCGAAGCGTATGATACAGGATTGCCTATCATGCGGCCTCTGTTTCTGGAATATCCAATGGATATGGAAACTTTCTCCACGGATGCCCAATTCCTGTTCGGTCGTGAATTGTTGGTAGCTCCTGTGGTGAAGAAAGGTGCTCGCACAAAGAACGTGTATCTTCCCGAAGGCACATGGATAGACTACAACAACAAGCAGACGGTCTACACCGGAGAGCAATGGACTACCGTTGATGCTCCCTTGTCCTCTGTTCCCATGTTTGTGAAGCAAGGTTCCATCATCCCTACCATGCCGGTGATGAACTACACCCATGAGAAACCGGTATATCCACTTACTTTTGAAATCTTTCCCGCCCAGGAAGGTGCACAAGCAGCCTTTACTCTTTACGAAGATGAAGGAGAAGACTTAGGATATCAGCGTGATGAATTTGTCAAAACACCGATTATTTGCAGCACTCTGGCAAATGGATATGAACTGACCGTCTCTGCCCGTGAAGGAAAAGGATACACTGTTCCCGGTCCGAGAAATCTGTTGTTCCGTATTTATTCTGCGAAAGCTCCGAAAGAGATAACTGTCAAAGGAAAGAAGATAAAGCAAACTAAACCGGAACGTTTGGAAGAAAATCTGGAGAATAACACTGAAACTGTAGCGTGGAGTTGGGATAAGGAAACAGGTGTCTGTAGTGTGAGAATACCTGATAAAGGTGTTGATGAACAGTTGATGATTACTTTTAAATAAACAGGGAGCTGTTGGCAAGCTAATATTCAGAGTTTTTCTTTCGTTTTATATGGATAATGTGTAGATTCGCACGAAACTCATATCAGAAATGTGTAAGTTATCACATTTCTGATATCAAAAGTGTGATTCATTATGAGAAGCTTTTCCAACCCGCTTACCTGATTCGCTATTCAATGCTGAATTTGAAACAAGATGGTAATTTGATTAATATCCCCCTGTTTTTGGCGGATAAGACAAAAGAGCTATTGAAGGATAAAAGTTGAAAGAGCCTTCTGAAGGAATCAGTAGCCTCTTAAAAAACGATGATTCTTAAAAAAGGAATATTTAATCATTGGAAGAAGGACGTGAATTGCAGTTTGGTAAAGAAAAGCAGGAAAATGTCCTGCATTTGTAATTACGCGATTCTCTATTTCGGCTGTTTCGAAAATATGCCAATCAAGCTGCGATAGATTTTTGATTATTTTTGTTATTTGGAGAGCAGATGCCCGAATAATTAATCATTTTATTGTTTTTTCCTGTCCGATATATTATGGTAAACTAGAGAAAAAAATGTTTCTTAATAGTCCATTTTTATCTTCTTCACCGGGGAACGATAGCTTCCTTGGTGAGGAACAAGTCGATGCACACCGAGGAACACTTCGTTGGTTTTAAAGCAATGAGCGGTTTCTGAATAGAGAAAGATGCATATCCTGTTTGCTTTTATGCAATATTAGGCATCTTTTTGTATGCTCATGCATTTATTTATGCAGTTTATTTTCCGGTTCGTTATTTTCTAATTGGCCATTTCCTTGTATAATATTAAAAATAGAACATTGAAAGTATATATTATCAAGTCGATAAGCAGTTGTTTATTTAAATAAAATAAATTCCTATTACCCTTTTCAAGAAAGTATAATGATTAAGTAATATAGTATTAAAATATTGATTGACAATTGCCTATGTTTGCAACGTTATTTTAAATGGAAATCTAATACACAATAAAGTTGTTATGAGAAAATCAACAAGGATAATTTATTTAAAGATGGTTGCACTAGCTATGGTCACTACATTTTCCACTCTGAATGGTCACATATCTGCCAATACACTTCAGAAAGAACTCCATTCGGGATGGAGGTTTAAACAAGCTCGTCTTTCTAACTGGTATCCTGCTACAGTCCCGGGAGTAGTACACACTGACTTGATTGATAATAAAATCATTGAAGATCCTTTTTATCGCTTAAATGAAAGAGGTGTACAGTGGGTTGATAAAGAAGACTGGATTTATGAAACAACCTTCGATGTAGCACCCGAATTGATGGATAAAAACAATATACGGCTTTATTTTAAAGGGCTTGATACTTATGCAGATGTCTATTTGAATGGAGAAAAGATATTGGAGGCAGACAATATGTTTCGTGAATGGAAACTTCCCGTAAAAGATAAACTGAAAGCAAAGGATAATAAATTAAGGATATATTTCCATTCTCCTATTAAACGGGATATGCCTAAATGGGATGCGCTGCCTTTTCACTATGAGGCAATCAACGACCAGTCGGAGAATGGAGGAGTATTCAATAGAAAGGTTAGTGTTTTTGCCCGTAAGGCAGGCTATCATTATGGTTGGGACTGGGGACCTCGCCTGGTAACTTCTGGCATCTGGAGACCTGTTTTATTAGAAGCATGGGATGATTTGCGGATAGAAAATGTGTTTATCCGGCAAAAAGAGGTTTCTTATAAACAAGCCGACATTAGTAATATTGTAGAAATACTAGCCGATAAAGATATTGAGAAGGCTGAAGTTACGGTCAGAGACAATAAGACTGGAAAGATTTATGGTGCTACTACTACCTGCCTGACAAAAGGATTGAATAAGATTGCTGTAAACTTCTTTATAAAGAATCCTAATTTGTGGTGGAGCAATGGACTTGGAAAAGCCAATCTATATGAATTCCGGACCGAAGTAAAAACAAACGAGCAAAATAAGGACTGTCTTATAACTTCTACAGGAATACGTTCATTAAAAGTTATACGTAAGGAGGATAAAGAGGGAAGATCATTCTATTTTCAACTTAATGGAATACCTGTATTTTCCAAAGGGGCTGATTATATCCCTTGTGATAATTTTCTGCCTCGTGTGACGAAGGAACTGTATGAGAAAACGATTCTGGATGCTGTCAATGCTAATATGAATACTTTGCGTGTGTGGGGTGGAGGGACTTATGAAGATGATTATTTCTACGAATTATGCGATAAATATGGTATTCTTGTGTGGCAGGATTTTATGTTTGCCTGCAGCGTATATCCCTCCGAAGGTGAATTGCTGGAAAATATTCGTCAGGAAGCGATTGATAATGTTCGCCGTTTGCGCAATCACCCTTCTCTTGCTTTATGGTGTGGTAATAATGAATGTCTGGAAGCTTGGTTTGGTTGGAATTGGAAAGAAAACTATGCGAAGCAGAATCCGGAGTATGCCCGGATTATCTGGCAGCAGTATGAAGATCTGTTTCATAAAATGCTACCGGAAGTGGTGACAGAAAATAGCCCTGAAACATTTTATTGGCCTTCATCGCCCTTCAGTCGTTATGACGGAGTTTCCGAGAATAATAAAGGGGATACGCATTATTGGGCTGTATGGCATGCAAAAAAGCCGATCTCCGAATATAATAAGGTGCGTAGTCGTTTCTTTAGTGAATATGGTTTTCAATCTTTTCCCGAATTTGAGTCGGTCAAAATGTATGCTCCGCACCCTGAAGACTGGGAAATAACTTCCGAGGTAATGATGTCTCATCAACGGGGAGGTGAGTTCGCGAACAAACTGATTGAAGACTATTTGCTGAACGAATATCGCAAACCTAAAGATTTCGAATCATTTCTGTATATGAACCTTGTACTGCAAGGGGATGCTATTAAAACGGCTATTGAAGCACATCGCAGGGATATGCCTTACTGTATGGGGACATTATTTTGGCAACATAATGATTGCTGGCCGGTTGCTTCGTGGTCGAGCCGTGATTACTACGGACGTTGGAAAGCGCAACATTATTTTGCCAAGGCAGCTTTTCGGGACGTGCTTGTATCTCCCATAGTTAATAATGACAGGCTTGATGTATATATTGTATCTGATAGATTAAGGAAAACGAGCGCTATACTGGAACTGGAAGTCTGTGACATGGAAGGAAAGCTTGTTAATTCAATCAGAAGATCGGTAACTATTCCTGCTAATGAAAGTAAAGTCGTTATGTCCCACAGATTGAATTCATTTATAAAATCACAACCGGAAAATCAGCTTGTTATCTCCGCAACCCTTACCGATCAACAAGGAACGATTTACACAAATAATTATTTCTTGACGAAGCAAAAGGAGATGTTATATCCGCAAGTGAATATATCATATCAATTAAAGTCACTGCCTGACGGATATGAATTGACTTTAAAAGCAGACCGTTTTGCAAGAGCTGTATACTTGTCTCTTGATGGAATTGATAATTTCTTTGAAGATAATTATTTCGATTTGATGCCGGGAAAAGATAAGATAGTGAAAGTTCGTACCGATATTTCATATACGGACTTTTCCCGACAGCTAAAAATCAAATCGTTGGTCGATGGATATTAAATAAATGCACTTAATATTTAATCAACATCTGTTGCAGGATTGTACGGTATTCGCTAGGTGTGTTTCCTTTCTTCTTTTTGAATATCCGAATAAAGTTCGATAGATTATTAAATCCGCACGAGTAGCAGATTTCTGCTACCGTGTGTGATGTTTCAGTCAGCATCTGGCAAGCACGGGCCACACGGAGGTTGTTGATATAGTCAATAAAGGTGCAATTTGTTTTCTTTCTGAAGAAATGGCTGAAAGCGGATTCTGACATATTTACCAGAGCTGCTACATCTCCCAGTTTGATAGGTTCTTCAAAATTCTTCTCTATATAGTCGCAGACTTTTGCAATGCGTCTACTTTTTGAGGTACGTATCGTGTCTTTTGTGTCATAGAGATTACTGACTAAAATATGTCTGTCGGCAGTGGAGAGATCATACAAGATAGAGAGAAACTCTAAAACGGTGTGGAAGCCTTGCATCCGGGTAAGCTGGAGAATTTTCTCTTTCATTGCCAGCATGGTGTTTTCAGAAAAGCTAATTCCTTTCTGTGAGTCGAGTAACAGTTGTTTAATCGGGCTGAATAGTCGTTTCTCCAATATTGGAAAATTGAGCAATTTGTCCGAGAACTGAATGGTCACCACATGATTGCCTTCTACAATCTCTCCTTTCCAGGCATGCGGAAGATTGGGGCCAGTCATTACCAAATCCAGATTGTCAAACTTTTCGACTGAATCGCCTACAATTCTTTCTCCATACGTATTCATCACAAGATTAATTTCATAGTCGGAGTGATAATGTACCGGATAATCAAATTTTGCATTGGGATGATTTAAAACGATGAATAAATCATCAGAAGAAATGGGAGTAATTTCCTTTTGAATGTCTTTCATAAGAACTGTATTTAACTTGATACAAATGTACGAATAATAATAATACAAAAACAGGCTATTCAAAAAAGTATAATTATTAAGCAATATAATATCAAAAAACTATCATTATATGCCTTACATTTGCAAAGTGAATCATACTTAATAACTAATTGAATGCTATGGAATCATTTTCTATCGGAACTATTGATATTGTAATCGTAGTCGTATATCTGCTATTTATTATATGGTGGGGTGTAAAGAACGGAAAGAGTTCGGATGCCCAATCGTATTTTCTTGCCGGACGTTCCATGCCCTGGTGGGTTGTAGGGTTGTCCCTGTTTGCCGCCAGTATATCCAGTACTACGCTTATCGGGCAATCGGGTGATGCTTATGATACGGGGCTTGCCGTTTTCAATTATAACCTGACCGGTATTGTAGTTATGGTGTTTTTTGCTGTTTTCCTTCTACCTTTATATATAAGGTCGAAGGTTTTTACGATTCCGGAGTTTCTGGAGAAGAGATTTGATAAACGTTCCCGTTACTACTTTTCCGCTATTTGTATTATCGGAAATATTTTTCTGGATGCTGCCGGTGCGCTTTATGCAGCCGCATTAATTATCAAACTGGTATTACCTGAAGCTGATCTTCAGATGATTATTATAGTCTTTGCTATTATTGCAGCTTCATATACAATTCCGGGAGGACTTTCTTCTGCCATTAACGCGGAACTGATACAGGCGGTAGTTTTGATTTTGGGTTCGGTTTTGCTTACCTATTTCTGTTTTCAGCAGGGAGGAAGTTATTTCTATCATTTGTTTGAAAACGATGATATATTGGTGAAGCTGATTCGCCCGTTGTCCGATAATGCCACTCCTTGGTTGGGGCTGATCGTGGGGATGCCCATATTGGGTATTTACTTCTGGGCTAATAATCAGACTTTAGTACAACGTGTTTTGAGTGCCAGAACTATTGATGAAGGTCGGAGAGGTGTTATATTCACCGGTTTTCTCACGATGAGCACATTGTTCATTATTGCTATTCCCGGATTGATTGCCCGTGATTTATTTCCAGGTTTGGATAAACCCGATATGGTATATCCTAATATGGTGATGCAATTAATGCCTGTGGGTTTGCTGGGTATTATGCTGGCTGCTCTGTTGTCTGCATTGACTTCTACGATTAGTGCTATCTTGAATTCTACTTCTACTTTGTTTACGATGGACTTTTATGCGAAGTTTAATAAACATGCTGATACAAAAAAGCTGGTACTGGTTGGTAAAATCGCTTCTTGTGTGATTATTCTGTTAGCTGCATTATGGGCACCTCAAATTGGTAAATTCGGATCTCTTCTAAAATATTATCAGGAAATGCTTTCTTATATTTCTCCTCCTATCGTAGCGGCTTTCCTTCTTGGAATTTTTAATAAGAGAGTGAATGGTGACGGAGCTTTTATGGGATTGATTCTCGGTCTGGTAGTAGCGGTTCTTTTACTTTTCTTTAAAAATACGGTTTTTGGTGATTTGCACTTTTTATTGATGGTTCCTTTCTTGTTGATATTCAGTATAATGGTGATTTATGTAAGCAGTTTCTTTTATGCGGCTCCGGGTAAAGATAAGCTTACTGACACCACCTTTTCTTTTAGCGATCTGAAAGAAGAATATGTAACCTTGAAAACAGTAGTCTGGTATAAGAACTATCAGGTATGGGCAGGGGTGTTACTTGTGTTAAGCGCATTGATTTGGATTATTTTTCAATAAAATAAATAGAATATATGAAATTAAAGAAATTTGAAGGAAACCCGATTCTTTCTCCGTCGGAAAAGAATGATTGGGAATCTTTGGTGACTTGTAATCCTGGCGTGTTCTATGATAACGGCATGTTTTATATGTTATATCGTGCTGCAGGTAATGATAGAGAACATGTTATCCGCTTGGGATTGGCTACGAGCAGGGATGGGTTTTATTTTGAAAGGCACTCGGATCGGCCGGCTTTTTCTCCGAGTGTCGACGGGCCTGATTCCGGATGTGTGGAAGATCCTCGTATTGTGAAGTTTGATGGTGAGTATTATATTACTTATGCCTATCGGCCGGTGCCACCCGGGCAGTATTGGAAGTTTGGGCATGATGAAGTTTTACTTCCTGAATGTGGTAAGTATGCTCCTGCAGCTATTGCTAAGAATTTAGGTAATACTGGGCTGGCTGTTACTACAGATTTTTGCCATTTTCGCCGTTTGGGACGTCTGACTTCACCGGTGCTTGATGATCGCGATGTGATTCTTTTTCCCGAGAAGGTAAACGGACAATTTGTTATGTTACATCGCCCCAAGCAGTATATTGGCGAAAAATTTGGTGTAGAATACCCTTCTATCTGGATAAAGTTTTCGGATGATTTATTAGATTGGGAGGGTAAGGAAAGCCATCTTCTTCTGACAGGACGTGAAAATACTTGGGAGGAAAAGATTGGTGGAAGTACTCCTCCCCTGAAAACGGATAAGGGTTGGTTGATGCTCTATCATGGTGTGGAGCATGGCGGAAAAGGGTATTATAGGGTGGGGGCTTTATTGCTCGACTTGGATAACCCTCTGAAAATACTAGCCAAAACGCATGAATCAATTCTCGAACCGGAAGAGGACTTCGAGATAAACGGGTATTATAACGGTTGTGTATTCCCTACGGGAAATGTGATTGTGGATGATATGCTCTTTGTGTATTATGGTAGTGCGGATAAGTATGTCTGCGTGGCTACCTGCTCTGTAAATGAACTGCTCTCTTACTTGTTGACCGACTGCAAGGTGTAATTAACTGAATCTCCTTTATCTTTTAGTCTTTTAATGTGATGTGTATACACTGTTTATGTGTACATTGGGGAGGTTGCTATGCGAAAAATAGATAATCATAGATTAAATCGTTCAAAAAAGTATAATAATAGAGTAAATAGTGCGAATGAAAATGAAAGGTTATAGTCTATATTTGTATTATCAAATTATCAGTAAAGAATTCAACGCTTAAATTTTATATTATGATGAATAAACAGAAAAAACGGCTTGGTAGCATGTCACTCTGCAAAGTTGTGTTGATATGCCTTTTTTTGTCCGTATTTTCTACCGCATGGGCTGCGGTAGAGCAAACATCTTCCAAGATTACTGTGACTGGAGTGGTTAAAGATGTACAAGGTGAGCCTCTGATAGGAGCTACTATTAAAATTAAAGGTTCGGCTGTAGGAACAGTCAGTGATTTTGATGGGAATTACTCTCTGGCCAATGTGCCGGTGAATGGGGTTTTAGAGTTTTCTTATGTAGGTATGAATAGTATAGAAATATCGGTTTCCGGAAAAAAGGTGGTAAATGCGGTACTTAGTGATGCTACTCAATTACTTGATCAGGTGGTGGTCATTGGGTACGGGTCGGTGAAAAAGAGTGATTTGACGGGATCGGTTGCGACGGTAAAGCCGGAGGCATTAAGTGATATACCGGCTAATTCTGTTGAAGGATTGTTGCAGGGGCGTGCGGCTGGTGTACAAGTAATCAATTCGTCACAGGATCCGGGAGCCGGATCAACGGTTCGTATTCGTGGTAATAGTTCGCTGCGCGGATCCAATTCACCTTTGATTGTGGTAGATGGTTTTCCATTGGGAGATGCCGGTGATTTGAAACAGATTAATACCGATGATATTGTTTCAATGGAAGTATTAAAAGATGCTTCTGCTTCTGCAATTTATGGTTCCAGAGGTGCTAATGGAGTTATAATTGTAACCACTCGAAGGGCGAAAGAAGGAACTACGACGGTATCTGTCAAACAGCAGCTCACTTTCTCTGAATTTTCTTCCAAACTGGATTTGTGGAGAGACCCGGTGATGATGGCAATGTTGAACAATGAGGGACGTGTGAATGGTGGATTACAGCCGCTCTATATCGGTGCAAATAATTCTGCCGGTGTTTATTACCCGTCTATTGAGGAGCTTCAGACTACTTGGACAACCAATACCCGTTGGGATGAATTAGTGTTTAGAGATGCGCCTGTGTCTAATAATACAACAGTTTCTGTCTCCAGTGCTAACGAGAAGACGAGTTTTAACTTGAGTGCTAATTATTATACGGACCAGGGAATGTATATTGATGATGATTATAGTAAAGGGGGGGTATAATCTGAATGTCAGTCATAAGATATATAAGAACTTTACGATTCGTGCATCCAATATTCTATATCTTGGCAACCGTAATAACAATGGCGGAATGGCGTATTGGAGAAATCCGATTTATCCTGTGTATAATGAAGACGGAACTTATTATCAGACTACTGCTCAAGATTATAGTCATCCTATCGCTATTCGCGAGCATAAAAAGGATAAAACCAAAATGCTGGATGTTATCTCATCCGGGGCTTTTGAATGGCAAGTGATACCGCAACTTCGTCTCACAAGCCAGTTGAATTATAAATATGGAAAATCTACCAACGACCAGTATCTGCCACAGAAATACACCCAAGTCGGTACGGAGAATCGTGGTAGGGGAGTCATTGGTAACACAGAGAATCAAAATTTTGTTTCCGAAACATTTGCCAATTACTCTCAAATGTTCGGCAAACATGAAGTGGGCGCCATGGTAGGTCATTCTTACGAGTGGTATCAATATCGTGATTCGTATCTGACTGCTAATGGTTTTGTGAATGAAGCATTGGGAAATGAGAATATGGGAGCCGGAGAGAAAGCGAACAATATTATTTCCAACGGGTTCTCGAAAAGTAAACTGGTTTCCGGAATGGCCCGTCTGAATTACACTTATGATAATAAGTATTTGCTTACTGCCACTTTTCGTGCCGACGGTTCTTCTAAATTCGGTAAGAATAACAAGTGGGGGTATTTCCCTTCCGGAGCTATCAGCTGGAAAGCTCACGAAGAGAAGTTTATAAAGAAACTAAATACATTTGATGAATTGAAGTTTCGTTTAAGTTACGGTATTTCGGGAAATCAGGGAATCAGTCCTTATCAGACTCTTAGCCGTTATGGAACGACTAAATATTACCATCAGGGACAATGGCTGACTGCTATCGGTCCCGGGTATGAGTCAGGGCAGTCCGGGCAAGACGGAATCTGGAAAATTTGGAGTGGAATTCCTAATCCGGATCTGAAATGGGAGACAACTGCGCAATGGGACTTTGGTATTGATATGGCTTTCTTTAACAGAAGACTTCGCGTCACTTTGGATATTTACAATAAAGAGACGTCTGACCTGTTGAGAGAAAGAAACCTGGCCCTTTCTTCCGGTTATGACCGCATGTGGGTGAATGATGGTAAGATTCGCAACCGGGGATTTGAAGTAACGATTGACGGAGTTATGGTAGATAAAAAAGATTGGAGCTTGAATGGAACTTTTATATTCTCTATGAACCGTAACAAGGTGCTTGATTTGGGAAGTAGTGTCGAATCGGGTCTATTGAAAGATGCCCGTACGGGAATGGAATATGAAGTTGTCGGTAACTTGAGTGAACAGTATCGCTCTTATACTAATATACTTGCTATTGGCCAACCGATCAATGTCTTTTATGGATATAAATGTGATGGAATTATTCAGACTTTGCCGGAAGGACTTAACGCAGGATTGTCGGGAGAAGATGCTATGCCGGGAGAATTCAAATATGTCAATACGTATGATGGGGACGGGACACAAGGTGTTGTGAATGAAAACGATAAATGTATTATCGGTGATCCTAATCCTGATTTTACGGCAAGTCTGAATCTTTCTTTCCGTTGGAAGAAACTGGATGCGAGTATTTTCCTGAATGGTGTGTTTGGGAATGATGTGTTGAACACCAAGACTTTTGGTGATCCGCATAATGCCGCACTCCGTTGGACACCTGACAACCCGACTAACAAATATCCCAGTCTGCGTGACGGACGTCAGACTCGCTTTTCTGACTATTGGATAGAAGACGGCTCTTTTGTGAGAATCCAGAATCTGACAGTAGGGTATACTTTTGATTTGCCTAAACAGAAAGTGTTTGCCTCGAAAATACGGCTATATATGAATGCTTCCAATTTATATACATTTACCAAGTTCGACGGGTATGATCCGGAAGTCGGGCAAAACGGAATTTATTCCGGTGGGTATCCTCGCTTGAGGAAATGGACAGTAGGTCTTGATATAACATTCTAAATTAAATGATATGAAAAAGAATATATACACTTTCATTTTAATAAGCTGTATCCTGGGCTTTTCCGGTTGCAGTCTTGATGAAGAGCCTTACGGATTCTATTCCGAAGATAACTTCTATAAAACAGAGGGGGATGCAATGGCAGCTATTCATTACGCTTATGCTACTCTTACCTATATCGAGTATTCACGTGCTCTTTATTTCATCGGTGATATGCCTACTGAAATTATGACTACTAAAGGAGATGCCTCCGTTGATAATCGTGCCTTGAATCTGTGGAGAATTGATAACTTTGATACCAATGCTACTTTGGTCAATTTCTTTAAATACTCATTCATTGCTATTAATCGGGCGAATGCTGTCATTAAGAAGATGCCGGGTACGGATATTGATTCCAAGCTAAAGGATCAGTATTTGGGTGAAGCTTATTTTTTACGTGCATACAATTACTTCTGTCTTTCACGTAACTTCGGTTTGGTACCGATGCATTATGGAGTAGTGGAGACACTGTCGCAAACGGGTACTCCTTTGGCAAATAATATGGATGAGATTTATGATTTGATGATTGACGATTGTAAAAAAGCGGAAGAATTGTTGCCTGTATACGCTGCCCCCATAATGGGACGTATCGATAGAGTCGGTGCACAGGCTTTGTTAGCTAAAATCTATTTATATGCAGCTTCTGCCAAAGCAAATAATGTGCCTTTATACAAGGAAATGGCGAAAGATGTCAATTCTCTCTATCAAGATGCTATGACTTATGCCGGAAGAGCATTAGGATTGGATCCGGATTATCCGCAGAATACGTATGGTTTTGAAAGTGATTTGCTCAAGATTTATGATGTAGAGAACTTTGCCGGTAAAGAAAATATTTTCTTGATGTCTATGGATAGAACGGGAGAGGCAGAAGGACAATATTCTAAGATATCCAAAATGTTCCTTCCTTATATTGAGGGTGCTACTATCTGGATCAAGCAAGGAGACAAAGATGAATATATAAAATCTCATGACGGTTGGGGAGAATATCGTACGGAAATGAATTTCTATAATGAGTTTGATGGAAACGATTTGCGTAAGAAAGATCTCATTGTGGACAAGGTGTATAATGAAGATGGAACGGTAAAAGCGGAATGGAAACCGGATGGCGGTGATTTTGAGTACCCCTTCTGCCGAAAATACATCGATCCCAAATTTGATGGGGATAAGACTAGTACACGCCCCTTTCTCATTCGTTTTACTGACATTGCTATGGTGTATGCCGAAGCTGCCGGCCCGACTACCAAAGCTTATGAACTGATAAACTTTATCAGACATAGGGCAGGATTGGGGGATTTGACTCCAGGATTGCCGATAGATGAATTCCGGGAGAAAGTATATGAAGAACGTAAGTTTGAAATGGCTTTTGAAGGAGATCGTATGTACGATATTCGTCGTTGGGGCAGGATTGGAGAAATCAAAGAAGTGAAGGATGCCGGACTAAATGAAAGTCAATATTCTTTCTATCCGTTGCCGCAAACCGAGATTAATCTTAATCCAAGTTTAAGAGAATAATAAAAAATCGTGAGCTATGAATAAACTATTAAAATACACACTGTTTATCCTTTGTATGGGGGTAATGCAATCTTGTGTGAAAGACATGCAGGATGATTTGAATGATGGGGGATGGAATAACGAGAGGTCTGTAACGAGTCTTAAATTCAAGAACCAGGTGGGACAGGCTGAAATTGAACGCATTGATGATACAACCGGGGAAGTTACCGTAACCCTTAATGTGGGGGCTATTCCTGATTTGTCGAAAGTTGAAATAGAATCTATTGAATTGTCGTATCAAGCCACAGCTTCTGCAGGTAAAGGCAGTACATTGGATTTTAGTAATCCGGAGCGAAAATCGGTTCTTACTGTAACTTCCGCAACTGGAAAAACACGTGAATATATGATCTATGTGAATGAATTCCGTGAAAGTCTGGAAGGTACATGGTCGATTAATAATTTGATTATTTATGGTGGTACAGGTCCGGAATGGGGTGGCGGAAGAGTTTATCCGTTTATGGACAAATCATGGTGCTGGTATGATGAATATTCCCCGGAAAAAGAGTATGACAATACACTGACCTTTATTATGGAGAATATCACAGATGATGGAAACACATCCGGGAAATGTATAAATGCTGCCGGGCCTGACGGGAAATATGCAGACTTTATATTTAAAGGTTCTTCTAATCCGGCAGATAAGACGGATATTGATCTGAAGAAGTATTATCGGAAAATTCCAGTAGGAGAGAGCCGTTGGATTCGTAATTACAGTTTAGGTACTATTACTTTTATTGATTCGGACGGAAATGAATCGACTGCCGTACTCGAAAATCCGGGAACTTATACATTATTCCAGGGGGGAGGTTATACCAATACGGTAACTTTGCCGAATAATGCTTTCTCTTTCCAAATCAATGGTGTGGATGAGTGGACCTATATTTATACTGATTATGATGTGTTTGCTAAACAGGCACGTAAGTTCTTTGTACTCGTGACAAAAAATGAGGATTAACTAATGGATGATAAAATATGAAGAAATACTTCTTTATTTTTATAGTTGCCTTTTTTGCATCCTGTTCTCCGGTAGAACAGGATGTAATAATCACCATAGATACGGAAACGGTGCTAAATGATTGCTATATAGGTAATGGGGCGCAGTGGGATCCTTATCAACTGGATTATGGCAAAGGTAAACTAACTATTTCGGAAGCCGATTGGGAGAAACTGTATGACAGACTTGATTTTATGCGTCCGCAGTTTATTCGTATCATGATTAATACTTCTTCGTTTGTTGACCAGGGGAGATTGGTGCCGGAACGGGGGATGGAAGTATTATCCAAAATGTTAGACTACTGCCAGAGTCGTAATGTGACTGTCATGTTCGGAGATTGGGGATGGAGTGTCATTCGTGCCCGCGAAGCAGAGATTGACAGTCAAAGTCTTCGTCACGCAGCTGCCTTGGTTGATTATCTGGTTCATAATAAAGGATATTCTTGTATCCGCTATTACAATCTGGTGAATGAGCCGAATGGTTATTGGGCTGCCACTAATAAGAGTTTTCCTCTTTGGGCATCATCTGTCCGGCAGTTTTATCAATATATGAAAGAATTTGACCTGATCGGAGAAGTTGGTATCGTCGGTCCGGATATTGCCATCTGGGATAAAGCGGAGACAGGATGGATGGATAGCTGTGCAGTGCAGTTGAACGAACAAATAGAACTTTACGATATCCATACTTATCCGTCTAAAGTCACCGTTAATTCTGGAGAATATGCAGATATTATTGCTGCCTATAAAGAGAAGATTCCTGAAAGAAAGAAAATCGTGATGGGAGAAATTGGTTTTAAATTTGTGGAAAAGGCTGATTCTTTGTATCAGAAGGAGAATATTCGTAGAGCCAGGAGTAAAGTTAACGCCTCGTTGGAAGATTCGCAGATGTTTGTTTATGATTATATGTATGGAACAGATATGGCAGATGCTCTTATTCAAACTGTCAATACTGGTTTTTCAGGTTCCATTGCCTGGATGCTGGATGATGCCATGCACTCTAATGAAGCACCTGACAAACTGAAGATTTGGGGATTCTGGAATATATTCGGTGAAGAATGTTTCGGGGCAGAAGAGGAAAACGTCCGTCCGTGGTATTATGCCTGGTCGTTACTGACCAGGTATATGCCTGCCGGAACTGCGGTTTATAGAACAGACACCACCGGAGAGCCTTTCGTAAAGGCTGCCGTATCAGGAAAAGATGGGAAATATATGATTGCTTTGGTGAATGTTTCTGATAGTCCCAAAACGGTAAAACTAAAAAGTGATGTTCTTTCTTCTCTGTCAGGTTGTAAAAAGTTCATCTATTCGGACGGTACGTTGAAACAGAAAGGAGATTGTCTCCTTTTGCCGAATGATGAGAACTTGATTCTTCACCTTGAGAAAGGAGAGACAGTGACTATGCCGGCAGAATCACTGATAGTGTATACTAATTACGATTATTAAAAACAGAATGATGAATTTAAAAACAATAATAGGAACTTTTGTGGTGGGGATGTTGCTTGTTTCATGTGCGCACTCTGACAACCGGCTGACAGTGAATGTATCTCAAGAGGTTGTTACTTCCGGTTACATAGGAAATGGTGTGGAGTGGGACCCTTACGATGAAGCCGAGTCATGGGGAGCCTCCGTTTCTGACGAAGACTGGCAGAAACTGTTTAAACGCCTTGACTTTATGCGTATGGGGTATGTGCGTTGTATGATTAACAGTCCTTTTCGTTATTATGATCCGCAGACGGGAAAGTATGATAAAACACGTAATATAGCGTCACTTTCCCGCTTGTTGCAGTATTGTACGGATCATAATATTGTGGTGATGTATGGTGAATATAATCCCCCTACTTGGGCTATGAAGGATGAACAATGTTGGGTGGATATGTCTGTCGATTACCTGAATTATCTGGTCAATGATCTTGGCTTTTCCTGTATCAAATATTTTGTGATCTTTAATGAACCTGATGGGAATTGGGCTTCAACTGACGGTGACTACGACCTGTGGAAATCCATGTTACTCCGTTTTGCGGATAAGATGAAAGAATATCCCGGACTAGACGGCAAAGTGAAGTTTGCCGGCCCTGATGCAGTCGTTGATTACAAGAATCCGTCTTCTCCATTTGACGCGGCAGGCTGGGTGAAACAGGCGACCACCGACTTGGATTCGCATATCGGTATTTACGATATTCATGCCTATCCCGGACAACATGAAGTACGTTCTGGGCAATATGCGGAGATTCTGGCTCGCCATAAGGAATTTATTCCTGCTGGTAAAAAGATTGTGTTGGGAGAGGCCGGTTACAAATATTGGCGTGAAGCAGATTCGTTGTTAATGAAAGAGTATAACCGGCGTGTCGAAGGTCATCCGTTTACTAAAGGTACAGATTCTAATATGTTGGTATACGACTATTTTTATGGTCTTGATATGCCATTGCTCTGTATGGAGGTAATGAATGGAGGATATTCGGGAATAGCTGCCTGGATGTTGGATGACGCAATGCACAGTAGCGGTGATTCTGGTAAGACGGAAGATATTAAGTTGTGGGGAATGTGGAATATCTTAGGAGAAGAAGTCTTCGATGACCCTTCGCAGGAAGAAATCCGTCCGTGGTATTACACTTGGTCATTGATGTGCCGTTATTTTCCGACTGGTTCTAATATCCTTAAAACAACGCTTGATCGCACGAAAGGTGTTTATGCGGCTGCTGGAGAATATCAAGGAAAATATGTTTTTGCTGCCGTTAATATAGGAGACGAGGATCGATCTTTGGATATTTCTTTGCCTGCTGCTCTCGAGAATGTTTCTTTATATGTATATGAAGAAGGGAATAGGCAAACTAACAATGAAGGACACCCCGTCCCTGTCCAGACAGGATTAACTGTTGATGGAACTTATCAGACTATCCTCAAGGCTCAAAGTTTTATTTTATTAACGAATATAGATTAAAAGACAGATAATTATGAAAAAGCAAATCAATATACTTTTGGTCGGATTAGCATCCGTCTTTATGAGTTGTAGCGATGTGGAAGAGGTATCGGCGCTTTATCCGGAATATGAAGAAGTGAAAGAACTCTCCATTGTAGATAAAAATGCGACTTCCGAGACTAAAGCCTTGTATTCGAATCTTTGGGCTATTCAGTCAAAAGGTTTCATGTTCGGACATCATGATGATCTTTGGTATGGTCGTAAATGGTATAATGAGGAAGGACGCTCCGACACTCATGATGTTTGTGGTGACTATCCGGCGGTTTTCAGTTTTGATGTTGCTGAAATAATGGATGATCGTTATCAGAACCCGGAAAATGAAATCCGTAAAAGAGTCGCTTTAGAGGCTTATGAGCGTGGCGAGGTACTTATTGCATGTGCACATCTGAATAATCCGTTGACCGGAGGTGATTCATGGGATAATTCCAGTAATGAGGTTGTGAAGGAGATTCTTAAAGAGGGAAGTCTTACACATCTTAAATTTAAAACTTGGCTGGATCGTTTGGCGAATTTTGCACTGAATTTGAAAGGTAAGAATGGTGAATTAGTTCCGGTCATTTTCCGCCCTTATCATGAGCATACCCAAACATGGTCGTGGTGGGGGAGTTCATGTACGACTAGTGATGAATTTACTTCCTTTTGGAAGTTTACCGTCAATTATTTGCGGGACACAAAAAATGTGCATAACCTTATTTATGCGATTTCCCCGCAAATAGATTCTGTGCAGGGACGTGAGAACTTCCTATTTAGATGGCCCGGCAATGATTATGTAGATTTTTTAGGAATGGATTCTTATCATGGTTTGAGTCCGGTTGTGCTGACTACCAATATGAATACCTTGTCTCGTCTGTCAAAAGAACTGAAAAAACCGTGTGGGGTTACAGAAACCGGAGTAGAGGGTATTCAACGTGATGGTGTTCCGGAGAAAAACTACTGGACACAGCAAATCCTTACCCCTGCTACGGGACAGTTTGTCAGCATGATTGTGATGTGGAGAAACAAATATGATCCTAGTGAAAGTGAGTCGCATTTCTACTCTGTTTTTAAAGGGCATGCCTCTGAAAAGAGTTTTATAAAGATGTATGAAAGTCCGGTTTCGCTTTTCTCTGCCGATTTGCCGGATATGTATACAATGGCTGAAGGAATGAATGTGAAATGATAAACGCTGATGTTATCGCTTTTTATATAAGAATTAGTCTTATGTATACAGAAGACTAGTTTTCTAGCTGAATAACTTTATTCGTCTGACAACTGTATACTTTTTGTCTGACAGTTGTTAGACGAAAGTTCAACAGTCGTCAGACGAATAATTTTTTGCATGAACAGAATTAGCTGTATGTAGAAGGACTATTTCTTATTAGAATTTCGTAATATTGCATTTTATAAGAAACGTGGATGCCATTTGGTTGTATGCTGCTTATTGGGAAAGAATACTAAAAAATACTGAAATAAATAAGATCATGAAAAAGATTTGCCTTCTTCTCTTTTTGCTTTGTGCTTGCATTGCTCAAGCACAAAATGCTTATCGCACAAACAAAGATATATCTTATGTCTCTGGTTCCGAAACGGACACCTATCGTCTGGAACGTTGTAAACTGGATATTTATTATCCTGAAAACAAGAAGGATTTCTCAACTATTGTCTGGTTTCACGGTGGTGGTATGGAAGGTGGAAATAAATTTATTCCCAAAGAATTGAGAGAACAAGGGTTTGCAGTAGTGGCGGTGAATTACCGTTTGAGTCCGAAAGCAAAGAATCCGGCTTACATCGAAGATGCGGCTGAAGCTGTGGCATGGGTTTTCAAGAATATTGAGAAGTATGGTGGTCGTAAGGATCACATTTTTGTTTCCGGTCATTCTGCGGGAGGCTATCTTTCGTTGATTCTGGCAATGGATAAAAAGTACATGGCAGCATACGGAGCAGATGCCGATAGTGTAGCTGCTTATCTTCCGGTGAGTGGTCAGACGGTGACACATTTCACTATTCGTAAGGAACGCGGTTTGCCTGACGGTATTCCGGTGGTTGATGAGTATGCTCCGGTAAATAAGGCTCGTAAGGAAACAGCTCCTCTCGTGTTGATTACGGGGGACAAGCATCTGGAGATGGCGGCAAGGTATGAAGAAAATGCGTTGCTGGAAGCTGTCTTGAAAAGTATAGGTAACAAGAAAGTGACTTTGTACGAAATGCAAGGATTCGATCATGGTCAAGTACTCGGTCCGGCATGTTATCTGATTGCAGATTATGTGAAGAGATTCAAATGATATATTGTTCTGGCAAAGTTACTACAAAAAAGTGAAATGCGGAAAGATATAGTGATAGA
>NZ_QTMW01000017.1:0-65092 GCF_003604005.1 Bacteroides sp. OF03-11BH
CACCAAATTTGACGAAGAACCGTTTTTCAACTTTATAGTAGGAAAAACTTTCATTCATTTCCGTACCGTATTGTGAATACTACTAAAAAACACCTAGCAGTTTAAGCAGATGTACTTGGTTAACTATATACATCTTGAGAATGTAAAATATTTGCAGAAACGACTTAATGCAGGATCCGATGAAGAAAATAGCAGTAAAACACTGATATAAACCGGTTCTTCTTGGTAGAAAACGTACGAAAAGTGCCAGAAATAAGCAATCACCTTTACTACAGCATTAGCGTAGTGAGGGTGATTTCAACTTATTCTCTCTCACATCTTTCCTTGAAACTGTTAAATATAACTACAAATAATTTTTAAATATCTTATCTATTATACTTTTCTGAAGCATCACTTCCATAACAGGTGTTTCTCTATCATATTTATAATATCTCTTATCTTTACGCACATAAATATATCTAATATACTCATAACCTGTAGCACACCATTCCTCAATATCAAATCTAATATCATCATATTCGAAAGGAAGCACTAATCTATTATTTATATCAACAGCTCCATATTTACTATCCTTAGTTACTATTACAACATCTTTAGTTACATAATCCAAACTATCATATTCTGTAGGAAGTAATACTTTACCGATATAATCAATAATTCCCACTTTTTTATCTTTCACAACATAATGCGCGGAAGGCCCATATTCCCACCATGAAGAAATCGAATCATACTCGCAGGGAATTAGCTGCTCACCATCCTTCATCACCACTCCCACCTTATCCTGCCTCTTCACTACAAGGCTTTTTCAGCCAAGACCAAATTAAAGTCATCATCAGCTGAAATTTCCTGTAATTTTCCAAAGCCGAAAATAGTATCTCCTTTATTATCCAGCCAAGCATAACCACGTTCACCACACAAAATAACGCCCCATTTCCCTTCCTGAATATATATGATATCGTTCTCTTCTTGTGCATATCCTATAGAAGATACTAATAAAGAGAATAAAAGTAAAATATAAGTTTTAACTATGTGTTCCATGATATCAGAATTACAACCATCATAATATTCTCAAATATAACGGATATAATTCTGATACACAATAATTCTTCTAACAAATAACAATTCTATTTCTCATCATCAAATGAGTGGCTCTAGAATCACCTTTATCAACTTTTCACGTTGCTTATACCACATGATATACGACTTCATGCGCTTCCGCCAGTTGAGGAACCTCCAGTTTATCCAACATTTTATCTAAAACAGATTCAGGAAGTGCATATTCCCTGCTTTTATTTTGTTGACGCCAAATGTGGTATGGTTGTTCCAGATAGACTATCTTTACTTTTGCACCATAATCAACAAACAAATCAATCAATTGAGCACGCATCTGACGAGTTATGTTAGTAGCATTCCAAACAAACTCCTGACCTTTGCGGAGATACGTTCTGGCTTCCTCTTTCGCTGTTTGCACTACCCATCCATTCGCAGACTTATCCGTAGGACTCAATTTGTGTTTTCGACGAATGACGTCCAAACTCACCACAGGAACATCTATGCCAGCAGATTGAATATAATAATCCTTCCCCATTCCCGGAAGTCCTGACAACATCGTCACTTCACATTTAAACTGTTCGTGAGGGACATAATCGATATAACTGTCTTCAGTATGGAAGTAATGAAAACGTGCATAATCAGTGGCAAATTCTCTTGGTTTCTTCCAACAATCCTGTTCACGGCAGAAAATCTCAAACAGTTCCAGTGCTTCCAGCAGTTCATTCTTATCTTCACAAATGCGTCCTCTGATATCAGCATCGGCCAACATCTTTAGCAATGAAGTATCTACCCGTAAAGAAGCTTCACAGAGTTTCTTCACAGAGTCAGGCTTCTCCATCAGCCAAACAGGTAATCCATGGTACCGGACTAAAGATGCAATCTGTTCCCGGATATGGAATGGAGCAGGACAATCCCGGTATAAAATAGTGCGGACAGTGTACTCTCCTTTTCTGGCATGTCCTTTAGCAGATACCCGCCCCTCTCCTTCATCCACGGAAGTTGAACGTTTTTCAACATCATGCAACAAGGCAGATGTCCAAATAAGTTCTTTCTCCAAAGTAGAAAGAGAATGATAAGCGGAAGACTGCTGCAATGCCTCCAACACCATACGGGTATGTTCGGCTACACTGCCCTCGGCATGATAACGAATATCCTGCTGAACAGTATTCATTTCGCGCACCCACTCGAACTGTTGTTCGAGTGAGCACCACGATTTATCTTCTATCAATTTCCAATTCATCTTTATTCCTCCTTTTCATTATTAAATTCCCAAACAAGCGGGGCACGCTTCCAGTTACGTGTCCAATGCTCGTCTGTTTTAACATGTCCTTTCCGCACATACTTAAATACATTATGTGCAAATTCGCTTACCAGATATTCTCCGACATTGCGGCTGACTACTCCCTCACGGGTACAAACCTCTTTCGTCCACGGATCACAAGAGCCGAAGATAGCCGGTTCTTGTGACATACGGATGATTTCCTGTTTTAATAGTTCCGGTGTCAAACCGGAAACAGACTCTATCTTCAACTCCGGAACAGTAGGAAAGTCGAATAAAGCTGCATAAAACTTTACTTCTTCCCACGACAGCCACTGATCCATACAGCGGACTGCAAAAACATAAAAATGCGTTTCTAATCGCTGATATTCTATGGAATGTACGGCATATAGATTCTCTCCAAAGATTTCTATATCACCCAAATCATTCTTTATCAATTCCCAACGCTCACGCAGTTGCCTCGTCCAAGGTGAAGTAGTAGGAGCAGCATGCGAACGGGCAAAAACACCCCACTGACTTAAACAATTATTCTCTCCATCCAGCTTCTCGGTATGCACCAATGTCCGAATCCGTTGGATGTCCTCCCAATACGTATGGTTAATCCGGTCGTCACTAGTCGTTCCGGGAGAGAACGGATAGTGATAAGTGCGACCATATTTCTCTGATATCATTTCTTTCTTTTTTTTAATTAAATACTAATTTCTTTCATCACATCACTCCTTATTCATTCGAACGATGCGAGGCATAAATTTACCCTGCACTTCCACCAGCGTTTCCTGTGTATACATCACTCTGTCAATATCCTTATATGCCAGTGGCATTTCTTCCACGCTCCCACCAATCAAAGTCACTCCCGCCTGCGACAGTAGTTTCTTCAAAGCCGATTGCGTAAAACTATCTTTTGCCTTCTGGCGGGACATCGCCCTGCCGGCTCCATGAGAAGCCGAATTTAAAGCAGCTTCCATCCCTTTGCCACAAACCAGATAACCTGCAGTAGCCATGCTACCGGGAATCAATCCCGCTTGTCCTTTCTGTGCCGGAGTAGCTCCTTTGCGATGCACGATTGCCATACGCCCCGGTGCTATTTCCTCTCTCCAAGCGAAGTTATGATGGTTGTTGACATTAGCGAGCGGCTTCAACCCTAATGCTTTCGCCAAATTCAAATGAATTCGCTCATGACAGGCACGGGCATAATCACCTGCCAGATTCATACTCATCCAATACTCCTGCCCCGCTTCAGTGTTTAAATCCAGCCAGGCAAAATGCTGTGCTTCACGGGGAAGCCTGCACACTTCACGTGCCAACAGGCTGTAATGTTTGGCAATGGCAGCTCCCAATCCTCGTGAACCGGAATGTGACAACAATGCCAGATAATTTCCTTCTGGAAGATTCAACACGTTATTTTCTTGCAGAGCGATCTCGCCGAACTCCACAAAATGATTGCCACCACCGGAACTCCCCAGTTGACGTACTGCCTTTCCATGCAAATCTCTCAACAAAGGCGTCAAACGGAATTCTTCCCTATCCAACACCTCATGTTCTTGCTCAAAACCCAATCCGCCATCCATACCGAAATGAGTGAAATCTTTCAAGGCTTCTTTCATCTGATAGGTATATCGTTTCAGGAAGTCGGCGCTGGCATCAAATACCGTCAGGCTCATCCGACAACCGATATCAACGCCTACGGCATACGGAATCACTACATTATCCGTAGCAAGCACTCCACCGATAGGTAACCCGTATCCGGCATGAGCGTCAGGCATCAATGCTCCGGCCACCGTTACAGGTAAGCGCATAGCCAGGTTCATCTGTTGTTTGGCAAGCGTTTCGATAAATTTACCTCCATAGGTTTTATACATCAACGGCTCATCCAATAAATCATAAGCTATAAACTCTTTCGCTATGATAGTAGGCGAAAGGCGTTCGGCCAGCTTATTCCAAATTTCATTATTTTTGTAAAATTCGGGATGCTCGAGTATATCGCTCAATGTCATTTCAATCTGTTCTTTAGTGTCGTATTTGCAATGTTTGCTCACAATGTCCACTACCAGACTACGGGCAACATTATCCCGGTATCCCAGTTTGCTTAAATCTTTTAATCGTATTCCCATACTCTTTTTTCGTTCGCATACAGCATTCCCTGTCGGCCTCACCGGCAGACAACAATGCAATACACGTGATACCAATGCTTTGGATATGGATATGAAATACCTCACCACCGCATTGAAGTGATTAATTTAAAATATAAAAAGTGATTGCAGGACTAATCAACGATTACCGCTTGTTAGTAGAATTGCGGTCAATATAAGAACCATAGGTTCAGTGTAAAAACAATAAGTTGCAAAGCCTCATCCTCTCGACGAGACAACTTAGTCCTAATTTGAAAATATTATAGCTCCAACATAATTAATACCCTTTCCATCTGTTTTTAAAGGGTGAATACTCATTTTATCGCGGCAAAAGTAGTGCTTATTTTTATTTCCTCCAAAGAATAATAGACAAATTTTAGCGTTCAGTAACTATCCGAGGGAAGTTTTGCCAAGAGTTTCTGTCAAATTGCTATTTTTTACTCCCTTTATATCCCCTATCTTTGCAACAGAGAAAACAAAAAGAAAGATAGTATATGAAACTAATGAAAGGTTTATTGAGTGCTTTTGCCGTTGTATTGGCAACCACAGCTTGTGCAGGCAACAGCGGAGAAAATAAAAAGAGTAATGAATCAACAAAGGAGGACAATAAAATGGAAGTAGTAGCATTAAATAAAGCAGATTTTTTAAAGAAAGTATATAATTATGAAGCCAATCCGAACGATTGGAAATTTGAGGGCAGCCGTCCTGCTATCGTAGATTTCTATGCTACCTGGTGTGGTCCATGTAAGGTGATGCACCCGATTCTGGAAGAACTGAGCAAAGAATATAGCGGTAAAGTAGATATCTATCAGATTGATGTGGACAAAGAACAAGATCTAGCAGCGGCATTCGGTATCCGCAGCATCCCTACCTTATTGATGATTCCGATGAAAGAGGAACCTAGAATCATGCAGGGAGCTATGCCCAAAGACCAGCTTAAAAAAGCAATTGATGAATTTCTTCTGAAACAAAATAACGAAGCAAAACAATAGACTTCGACTTTTTTCTCGTCATGGCAACTGCCCTCTATTCGTCTTTTGAAGATGGATAGAGGGCTAGTTTTAGTTAAACTCATTATAGTTTCCTCTGAACACCGTCGTCACCAACAACGTAATAAACTCCATTGTCTATCAATACAGCCCGTCCACGCTTTTTCTTCCGATTCTCCTTATTGTCAACATTGACAGCGATCACTTTACCATTATAAAAGGTTGAAATATCCTTAAAGATAGTGTGCCCCACAATGATATGTTTTATCATATAACGATCCAACATCATTTGTAAAGAGTCCTGTGCCAACGGTTTATATTGGGGATCTTTTCTCACCAGGCCGCGATACCAGATCGGACCGTCATTGCCATACAGAAAATCAGTCAGTGGAGAAAGTGCCTTACGCTCTTTTTTGCTCATGAAAAGTGCCCGGCTCATTTCCTCGTTCACAGTGGGGATATTCAAGTCCTTATCATAGAATAATTTTCCTAATCCGGCATGTACATATAAATCGGTTCCAATGATTTGCATTGTATTACGTGTTGCAAGCCAACGGCCCAATTCGGTATTTGTGCCGAATAATGAAGGATATTCCACTCCCAGTTTTTCTGCCAGCAGTTTATATTTATCTTTTGTATAGCGAAGATCGTTAGACAACACCAAAGCCTCATGGTTTCCCAAAAGGAAAGAGACATGACCTCCCGCTTTAACCGCTTCGTCTTCTAATTTATAGAACAGCCAGAAGATCTGCAGTACATCCTTACCACGGTCGAAAATATCTCCGATAATCACCAAATGATTACTACCGAAATTCCACTGATAGTTATCATTAATCACTCCGTTTCCTTGCAACAGGCTAATCACACAATCCAGCCGCCCATGAGGATCGGACATCACAAAAACTTTTTCCGGACGGGTATATTGCCACTCCGGTCTTTTCAATGGATGGAGTTTTACATCAAATGGATACCGTCCCTCATGATCCGTCACACGGAAACTGAAATCTTTAGGTAATGTCGCATAAGTCTTGTCTGTAATCCGTCCTTTCTTATTGACATTAATAACCCGTGTACTACCGTCTGCCTGATAGAGTATATAGGGTCCGTCACCAGACAATTTCTCTTTTTTCTCTTTCTTCTTATCTCCTGAATGATAAGTTCCGGCCTGAATGCCGGAACTTATTAAAACGAGAACAAGAGTAGAAAGAAATAATCTCAAAAAACGAGTGCTCATATTCTTTTCTTTCTTGAAATTTATTTTTTAATCGTTACTAATTCTCCTTCGTCATTGATGGCTTTAATATCATCTCCTTCAATAACCACGGCACGAGTCTCTTTTTCAAAAGCCTTGGGATGATTAACACAAATATCATATACCTTTTTATTATAGGTATACTTCACACGACTATTTTCCGTATGACCGATAATAATACGTTTGACATCATATTGAGCCAGAAGTTTATCTACATCCGCTTCCTTTATCGGACTGTACTCACTGCCAGTCTTAACCATTCCACGATACCACAACGGACCGTTATAACTATCACTATAAAGGAAATCGGCAATATCCGGATATTGTTTTTTCCGTTCCTCTTTTGAAAGGTAAATGCTCTTGCTCACCAGTTCATTGATTTCGGGAATCGTCTCTTCGCGTTCCATAAACACCTTACTCAATCCTGCATGAACATAAAGGTTTTCACCTACAATCTGAATGGTGTTTTTAGAACGCAGCCAGTTACCCATCACATTCGTCAGTCCCCACATCTTTCCATAGGTCATGTTCATCGCTCTTTGCGAAAGAGTGTTGTACTTGGCATACGTATATTTCAAGTTATCACGCATTATCATTTCTTCGTGATCCCCCAAGATGGTTGTCACTCTGCCACCAACAGCTTTCGCCTCAAATTCCAATTTGTATATGAGCCATAAAATAGGAAGTACGTCTGCTCCACGATCGAAAATATCACCATCAATCACCAAATGGTTACTGCCATATATCCATTCATATTTATCATTAATCACTTCCCCTGTTTTCAGAATAGCAGCAAACAAGTCGAAACGCCCGTGAAGGTCGGATACGGCAAATGTTTTAGCATACTCGGTACGGTCTTCCCATGCCGGACGTTCAAAATTCTCAATCTTATTAATGGGTACCTGAAAAAGGAGTTGATTATCATCCGAATACACATCCAGCTTCAATCCGGCTGGTAATCCGGATTCTTCACGAATGTTCAATGTATTCTCTTTAGTCACTTCCAGAATTTTAAGTTTACCGTTTTCATAGAAAAGGTAAGGGCCATCATTACGGAAATGAGTGATTTCAGCTATGTCCGGTCCCACGGGAGTCAGATCTTCCCCGCACGAATAAAAGGCCGTGATGAACAAACCCAAAAGGAAATAGATGCTATATATCTTTTTCATAATTTCTATACGTTAATGCGTTAATTAATGCAATTCATATTCTGGATTCTGAACCATATTCTCATTGTACTCCATTTCGTGGTTAGGAACAGGAAGAACGATTTTATAATAACTCCAATCAAACTCTACCGCTTCATTAGGAACTTCGCTCAAATAATCTTCACGTATCACTTTCTTGTTATTTCTAAGTAAATCAAAGAAACGTTGTCCCTCTCCCCAGAATTCAATGCGACGCTGTTCAAGCACCAGATCCAGATTTATATCTTCATCTGCCACAGCATCCAGATCCTTACCCGTACGTGCATAAATAGGTTTCAGATACTTGCGCGTATTAGGTATATCATTCCTCTTAATCGCAGCTTCAGCTGCATTCAGATAGAGTTCCGACAGACGGAAAACCGGGATATTGGCATCTTCATACGATTTAGAACCTTGTGCCGGATATTTCAAGCAATAAGGTTTACTGCTACTTGCCGTAGACACCATCTGACTACGAACATCATCGGAATTGTCTTTCATGTAGTCTTTCCAATACTTTTCGGTAGCTATCAGATTATATTTGGTGCTAAGATAACCAATGGATGATTTTCCCGGACTATCAGTTGTCAGATTCACAATTTCGAACAACAGTTCACTAT
The DNA here is from genome assembly GCF_003604005.1 of Bacteroides sp. OF03-11BH. Lineage (NCBI taxonomy): Bacteria > Pseudomonadati > Bacteroidota > Bacteroidia > Bacteroidales > Bacteroidaceae > Bacteroides > Bacteroides sp. OF03-11BH. The sequence goes on from NZ_QTMW01000017.1 coordinate 8,510, forward strand.
TGAACGGAGTAGCCCATATCTTGGCATATTCATCATTGGTCCACAACTTATAGCCTTGTTTTTCCGCACCTTTGATAGCTTCGGCAGCCACATCGTATGCCTCTTTGTCATTCCCCATATAGAGATAAACCCGGCTTAATAATGTCATTGCCCCCCATTTATTGATCTTACCCTCTTTCTTTACCGGACGAAGCAGCTTCACCGCATCTGTCAGGTCGTCTGTGATGGCCTTATAACATTGGGCGGTCGTATTGCGGGAAGGTTTGATATTCTTATCTTCTACCACTTTATCAATAATGGGCACAGCCAGTGATGCCCCGTTATCTTTCAGATAAGGATACCCGTAAATACGTGTCATATCGAACAGCAACAAGGCACGTATTGCCAAAGCCTCTCCTTTCAAGTCATTATAATACTCCTGCTCTGTCAGCTTCTCCAGTTTCGGAGTTGTAATTTCCCGATCGGGAACAAGCTTTATCTTTTCAATATCCCGGAATAAAATGTTCAGGTTCTTACCAATACCGTAGTACATTCCCCAGAAACCACTAGGTCCATTCGTCTTATTGTACTTGAATGTATAGAAACTAACATTGGTGCTGGAAGACTTATAAGATTTCATATCATCTCCCCTCAAATCACCATAACAAAACATATCTGCTCCATAATAACTGGATGACTGCATACTGCTGTATGCACCGTTCAGCACAAATTCAAAATCTCTTAATTCGGTCAATGAACCATCAGTTTCTATAGCTGTGGAAGATTGCAAATCCAACCAATCATTTCCGCAACTACTCAATAAGGTTGCAAAGGCACCTAAAGCTATATATTTTATCTTTTTCATACTTATTCATTTATAGATTAATGCACTTAGAATTTCACTTCCAAACCGAATGTATAAGTTCTCATCGGAGGAGTATCCCAACTAGGTGATGAACCCGATTCGGGGTCAATATAATCGTATGCCGCCCAAGTTAACAGGTTATTGCCCGATGCATACAGACGTATATTGTCTATACCCACTTTCCGGGTCCATGTCTTCGGCAGTGTAAAGCCGAAAGTCAGATTCTTCAGACGAACATAATCTCCACTGTATAAACGACGTGTGGTAGCATAATCGGTCATGGAAATTGATCTACCGACTACAAAACGTTCAATACTCGTTTCATCACCCTCCTTCTGCCAACGTTTCCGGTAATAAATAGGAATATTCAGCGTTCCGTCGCCACCGTGTTCCAGTTTGCCTGCCGCGCCGTCATAGTTCCATGCCCCAAAAGAGAAATTCACGTTAAAATTCAGATCAAACCACTTATAAGAGATGCTGTTACCTAGTCCACCGGTGATAGTAGGATCGGCACATTGCAGTATCACTTTTTCCGCACTACGCGGATCTTTAGTAGTTTCTTTGTTCAGATTTCCGTTTTCATCCGTCGTATTCTTATAGAACATCGGTTCACCGTCTACCGGGTCGATGCCTGCAAATTCAATCATATAATAGGTAGAATAGGGCAAACCTACCTTATGAATAGATGTTCCGCTGGTTACTTGTTTCAAATCTCCGTCCAACTTCAGGATTTTATTGGCATTATGTCCCAGATTCAAACTAGTGCTCCAACGAAAATCTTTTGTCTCGATATTAGTTGAACGAATTTCCAATTCATATCCCTTGTTTTGTAATTTGCCTATGTTGGCAAGATAACTTGAGAAACCTGTTGCAAGAGATAATGGCCGGCTGTAAAGCAGATTTTTCGTTGTACGAACGTAATATTCAAATGTAACATTCAGTCTGTTGTCGAAGAATCCCAAGTCGATACCGGAGTTGAAGTTGTAGTTGGTTTCCCAAGTCAGTTCCTTGTTTTCCAGTTGCGACTGCGTGATACCCGGATTATCGTTATAATTACTAGTCAGACTGCTCAATCCCATATATCCATAATAAGAAGACGGCAGAGTTCCGTTCACACCGTAAGAAACTCTAAGTTTCAAGTCACTTAACCAGTTCTGAAGAGGTTTCATAAAACTCTCGCTACTCACTCTCCATGCACCGGACAATGACCAGAAATTTCCCCAACGATTCTCTCTTGCCAATCGCGAACTTCCGTCTGTTCTCCAACTCGCTCCCAGATAGTATTTGTTGTCATAATCATAGTTGGCACGTGTAATATAAGAGACAATACGCGTCGTACTGTTAGAACCTCCCATACTCTGATACACTACACCATTGTTGACTTCCGGCTTATCCCAGCGTGCAAAATTAGAGATAGTAGTTCCCAGTCCATCCGACTCCTTACTGTTGATTTCATAACCAACCAAAAGGTCCAGATTGTGTTTTTTCTTGATCTTTGTCTGATAAGTCAGAATATTAGACCATGTCATATTGGTAATATCATTATAATCTTTGCTGAAACGCCCGTTATCATCGTCACCGTCACTGGTACGCGGGTCTTTCCATGCACGAGACTTGTTCATCACAAAATCATAGCTGAATGTAGACGCAAACTTGATTCCTTTCCAAATATCGAATGATGCATATACGGTATTGAAAGAACGAGTCGCATATTCTCTCTTAAAATTATAAGAATTTGATAACATCGGATTACGGTCATCCAATTTGATTAATGCACGGTTCCAGGTGCCGTCTTCATTCCATATAGGGTCAGACGGTGTGGCTCCATTACGCGTACCGTAAATTGGAGAAGTATACGATGTCCCTTCCGAATAAGTATCCTGATTCACTTTGGAGAACTGTATCTTTGCACCGATATTCATCCATTTAGCCATTTGATAGTCTACATTCAAACGTGCAGAAATACGTTCCAGACCGGAGTTTATCGTAACACCATCCTGCTTCATATAGCCGATGGACGTATAGTATTTAATCTTTTCCTGTCCGCCGGAAGCTGAAAACTCGTAATTCTGGTGGCTACCGTTACGGAACAGATAATCATCCCAATTTACAAAACCACACCAAGGGATCGGTGCATACTGGTCAATATTCGAATCGGCATAAGCCCATGCTTCATTCTCGGTCATCCCCTGATGAAGTCCCACCTCATCATCGGTCTTACCGCTATAAGTTAAAGCATAATTTCGAAGCCCCTCATGGATCAGGTTACGACGTTCCTGTCCGCCCATCAATTCGCGGAAAGGCATGGCAAAATTAGAGAATCCCCAATCCGATTTCAATTTAAAGACCGGTTTACCTGCTTTTCCTTGTTTCGTAGTAATAATGACAACGCCATTCGCTGCACGTGAACCATAAAGTGAAGCAGCAGCGGCATCCTTGATAACAGTGATGCTTTCAATATCCGATGTATTCAAGGTAGACATTACATCCAAACCGGAATCACTACCAGATGCACCAATATTACCCGACAATACGGGAACACCATCCACTACATACAGCGGAGAATTGGAGGCATTGAACGAACCCATACCACGGATACGGATGGACGTTGACGAACCCGGTATACCCGAACCGGTATTTACGCTGACACCGGGAGCCGCCCCCTCCAACATCTGTTGGAAAGATACATTAGGCACATCTTTCACAGCATCTGTCTTTACGATACTGGCAGAACCTGCATAAGCCGATTTCTTGAAAGTACCATATCCCGTTACAATCACTTCATCCAACAAGTTATTATCCACTTTCAGGATTATGCTCATCGGCTTGCCTGGAGTTGCAACTACCTCCTGTGACGTATAACCGATATAAGAAACCATCAGAGTCACTTTCTTGTCTGTAACTTCCAGATGGAAATTACCGTCCATATCAGTCATCATACCGTTAGTTGTACCTTTCACGATGACATTAGCTCCGATTATCGGCTCTCCACTATCTTCAATTACTTTCCCTGTAATCGTATATTTCTCACGTGCAACAGTTTCCGTCCTAACGGGTTCAGCCTTACGGATGGCAATTACTCCATCATGAACCGTATAAGTCAGTCCGCTATTTCGCAGGCATTTGTTAAGCACTTCAGAAATCAGCTCATTCTTCACATCCAGATTTTCCACTCTGACTTTCTTTGCATCATTTGTGCTGTAGATAAAGGTAAAGTCCGTTTGTTTCTGAATTTCCCAAAGAACTTCATTCAGTGTTACATTTCTGAATTTGGCTGTAACCGTGGTCTGTGCGAATACAGATGCGCGCATCAGCCCTGAAGTCGTAATACAGAGAAAAAGGAACATCATACAAAGACGTTTTCCATATTTCCCAAATCTGGCAACATTACGTAGTTTTTCCATAAAACAGGGATTAATGATTAATGAATATTTTGATAGTTTTTCCTTCTACTGTGACAGTTACTCTACCCGTTTGCTCCAACAATTTCACCAATGGGGTAATCTCATTATAGCGGTTAACATAGCAACCGAAGCGTAACTCTTTCGTCGCCTCATTCTCATAGACTACATCCATATCATACCATCTGGCAAGAGTTTTCATGATGTCGTCCAATCGCTGGTCCTTGAAATTGATCTTTCCATGTATCCATGAAGTATAAAATGCAGTATCTACATTGCGTACATTGATCTGGTTGCTGCCCGGAGTAATACAAGCCTGTTCCGATGGTTTCAGAATCCGGTTGCTTCCATTTTCAGTCTGTACTTTTACCGAACCGCTGACAAGTGTAGTTTGATATTCTTCGTTTGCGTAAGCTGATATATTAAAAGTAGTTCCTAATACTTCTATTTTCATCCCTTTGGTTTGTACAATAAAAGGCTGTCCGGTTTTGCTTACTTCGAAATAGGCCTCTCCCTCCAATTCTACCAGACGGCAATCCTGTGCAAACTGAACAGGAAAGCGGATGGAACTCATGGAATTCAACTGTACTTTACTTCCATCGCTCAACGTCAGCTGATATTCACCACCACGAGGAACGTTTACCTTATTATATGCAAGTTTTTCGGATGTCCGGGCAGGAGCCTGCTGATAATTCAATGCTGTAGAATCCACCTGAATGACTGTACCATCTTTTTCTTTCAATTCCACGCCGGAGGTAGACTTCAAATCAATTGCTTCTCCATTATCCAGAATAAGAACGGCTTTCTTACCACCCGGAACAATTTGTTCCGCTACTTGAGATAACGGCTGGGGCTCATTACCGCTCTTATATATTGCCACAGTAGCAATAACCACCGGAAAAATGAAAATAGCAGCATATTTACATATATTCAGTATCCGATGTCTGAACCGATGGCGTTGGATTTTTCTTTGCACCCCCTCCCATCCGTCCTCTGCATGGAAAGTTTGCCGCTTCTGCATATTCTGCTTTATGTTCTCTTCCTTGCAGATTTCCCGAAAAAGGCGTTCGTTTTCGGACGATTCATTTCTCCACCGAGTCAGTTCCGCCTGTTCTTCTTCCTCGATTTCATCAGATAAGTATCTGGCAATGAGTCTTGCAATATAAAAATGTTGGTTTATCATAATTCACATGTTTTAATCGTTGTTTATACTAAAACAGGTGAATTGAAAATCAGGGTGTATTAAAATGATTTTTTTTAAAAGAAACTATAAAAAGTAAAAAACCAGGTAGTAATAGTCTTTCAAATATACGCGTAATTTACGGTAGGCAATCTTTTTCTGGGAGTGTACCGTTTCACCGGAAATATTCAGTGTTTCAGCAATTTCCGGATTGCTTTTTCCCTCAAGTGCCAGTTGCATAATGCTTTTCATCTGCGGTGGCAGTTTTTCAATGGCATCCACCAATATCCGGTAACTTTCTTCTGCAATGACCTTGTCTTGAAAAAAAGAGTCTTTACTCATTTCCTGAACTTTCTGTGCATACTCGTTCATGACTTTGGTATGTTCCAGTTCATTCAAAGATTTATTGCGTACCGACGTGTAGAGGAATGATTTAATCTGATGCACATACATGAAATCATCGCGTAACTGCCACAACTTCACAAAACACTCCTGAACAATATCAGCCGCTAATGCATCATTTTCGACATACTGATTAGCAAACATACATAGAGATATGTAATATTTGTCGAATATAGAACGAAACTGCGTCTCATCAGTTAACTTAATACTAATATAGTCTGTTGTGCCAATCACGTATTCTTTATTTTGGTTACAAATATACCATTTGAAAATTATGTAACCAAACAAAAATGAAAAATCACAATCTTTGTTTCATTACAAAACCTTCAAAGAAGTCGTCCCGGTAACTATTACCGATAGCAATTTCATAGGATTTTATAAATATATCATTATTGTCAAATGACTCGATATGATCGGTATTGACAATATAGGATTTATTCACCCGCAAAAAAACAGATTTTGGCAATAAATCGAATATGGCTTTCAGACTCATGCGAGTAATGATACGCTGGTCGTTCAGTTGAAGAATGACGTAATCTTTCAATCCTTCAATAAAGAGAATATCGGAGAAATTCACTTTGAAATACCGGCGTTCTGCCTTTACGAAGAAATATTCAGCGGCAACAATCGTTTCGATAGCTTCTTTTTCTTCTTTCAATAATAGAGAATGATAGGATAACGCTTTATCCACCGCCTTTTGAAAACGTTCCGCTTCGACAGGCTTAATCAGATAGTCGATTGCATCTACTTCATAGCTATCCAACGCGTATTCTGTATAGGCTGTGGTGAAAATAACCAGTGTCTTTTTGGAAATTGTACGGGCAAACTCTATTCCTGTAATCCCAGGCATCTGAATATCCAGAAAAACCAGATCGACTCCCTGTTGCTCCATAAAGTCGGAAGCAGTTGCAGCACTGTTAAAACTGCCTATCAACTGGAGGTTATCGGATTCTTCTATCAATAACTTCATGGCCTCACGTGCCAAGGGTTCATCATCTACAATGATACAATTCATAATGTTATACTTAAAATTACAGAATAGAGATTTTCATCTTCTCTTTGTTCCAACTTATAATGTTCAGGATACAGTAATCCTAACCTACGCTGGATATTGGCAAGTCCGATTCCACCGACTTTACCCTGCCGGACTGCAACAGCCGGTTTAGAATTCTCACACCGGAAATCCAGTCGGTGAGCATCCACCTTAAAAAAGACATGGATATACGAAGAATGCTCACTATCAAAACTATGTTTCACCGCATTTTCCACAAAAGGAATGAATAACAAAGGCTGAATCCAAATGGAATCCACTTCTCCCTCCTGCCTCAACGTAAACTGGAAATTGTCACGGCGTATCTTTTCCAAATTCAGATAGTCATTCAGGAAACGGATATCCGAAGCCAATGAAACTCTTTCACGCGAACTGTCGTTAATCTGATACCGTAGCAAATCTTCCAGTTTAAAAAGTACTTTGGAAGCTTCTTCCGGATTTCTCTTTATCAGGACATTGGCATTATTCAGCATATTGAAAAGAAAATGCGGGTTAATCTGATTCTTCAGAAATGTCAGTTCGGATTGCAAAGTAGTGGACTCGAGTTCGTCAATACGCAGGTTATAACGCAACCAATGGGTAAACAAGGATATGGCTGCCGAACCTGCGGTAACAAAACCGATGGTCAGTATCCCCGAAAAAGTATTAATGAAAGTAGCGAATCTGCCAGGATCTTTTCCGGGCAGAATTACTTCAAAGAGTAATCCCTGGGTGACTGAAAGGAAGACGATGACTACCAAATTCGTCAGGACAGCCGCCAGGACATAGTGCCCCAAACGGTTCTTCAACAGAAAACAGGGTACTAATATATACAGGTTCATATAGATTACCGTATTAATGGAAACAAAATATGCCAGGAATCCACCAAAACGCCGCCAAAAAGAAACTGACTGCAAAGGTTCGTACCAAAAGACATTAATAGTCATCAAAAGAACTATTATTTGCAGTAACAGATGTCTACATGTCCGGTAATGAGGACTTAGCAGAAAAGCTGTAACGCTTTTATCTTCCATTCTTCTATGTTCTGTATTCAGGTTCATACTTCACCTCCTTTCAATTCCAACCAGATGCTTTCTGTCGTCAGGAATAGTCTGTAACGATTGCCATATAATAAGTTCAGTCTTTGGCGGATTCTTTCAAGTCCTTTATCTTCCAAAAGATTCACTTGTAGGCAAAGACAAGTGAATATAATTGTGTTCTCTTCTACTTTCAAATGGATTTTGAGAGAAACAGGGATTGATGTTCGCTGTTCGTTGATTGATTTTACAATATATTGCACAAATGGAATGAAAAGCAAGGGTGGAACCAGTGTTCTATTTACTTCTCCATCCGCAAGCAGTTCATAATTGAATTGTGCCTGAGAATTCTGTTCCAAGGTCAGGTAATTATTCAGGAAATTAATTTCACTACTAAGCAATACCTTTGTTCTGCTGCAATCATATAGCTGATAGCGAAGTAGTTGACTTAATTTCATCAGCATCTTCGAAGCTTTTTCCGGTTCGCTCAATGTCAGTTCCCCCGAATGATGCAATGTTTTGAAAAGAAGTTCGGGGCTGACTTGTTCTTTTAGCTGTTCCACTTCCGAAAGAACGTGAACCTTTTCCATTTGTGAGACACGTTGATGATCTATCATCCATTCTTTCAGGAGAACGGTCATTGTTCCTCCTATCATGCAGAGTGTGGACAACATGAAAGAAGATATATAATCCATCACTATAGGTATGGAGAAATAGGAGGCACGTTCGTAAAATTCCGGCCAGCAGGAATAAGATACATATTCCGTTGCCATTTGTATTGCCAGGGCAAGCATCATTGCTACTGAAAGTAAGGATATGTAGGTTAGATAGCGTCTTTTCAGCAAAAACTTTGGAAAGAGCCAGAAAAGATTCAGATAAATAACTCCTATATAAGTCAGTAGATATAAGAAAGTGAATGTATAAATCCATCCTCCCAATATATCCCGATAATCGAGGAATATAATAAAAACCTGATTGAATGATATGGTAGCCAACACCATAATAAGCACCAGATAACGCGCCCATCGAAGTTCCGGACTAACGAGGAATCGATATAATAAAGTAGATTTATTGTCTGTTGTTATTGTTTCAGCCATCGTGTATTTAATCAGGGAAGATGTTTTATCTCCGGGGACGAAGATAAAACATTTTTCCGGTTGGACTTCTATATCGGTTATTTAAAATTCAAGTTTATAACTCACATTTGTCAATGTTGTAGAACCGTCACTAACATCAATTTTTCCAGTTTTCACATTATATTCATGTCCATAGTGTTCTTTCGCACCGGTAAAATTAAGTCCTTTCACTGCAAACTCATGAGAGACTTTCTTCTTGTTGATGCGGTAACTCACGGTATAGTTGCCGATAAGCATGGGAGAATACTGTTTAGAAAATGCTTTCGTTTCGTCATACTGTACCTCTTTATCAGGATGATTCATCGTTGCTTCCCTGTCAATCGGAGAATACCGGTCACCTCCTTGTAAGGTCAATTTCAGATTGATGCTAAGAATATTCTGTCTGTTACGTCCCAGCATCCATTCCTTTCCAATCAGTCCGTTGATGACATAATTCCGATTAAACTTCGTATTGTACCACACACCGTCTCCGCCCCGGTAGCGGGAATCGAAAAGAGAACCGGAAATCATGTAATAGAGTCCTTTTTCCAGGAAACGTTCTAAAGTGATGTCAATACCGATGTTGCGTCCTCTTCCTTTATTAACCAATGCGTCTTCCACATAGAAATCAGAACGGTTGAGTACGGAATAAGAGCTGTCAGCCATCACAGGCACATCATGGAGAAATTGGATATAAGGTTCTATTTTCAGATTCATGCGATCGGATATTTTGTATCCAAAAGATAACATGACGTGCTGCGCTTTGGTGAAATCGAGTTCCTTGTTGACGGATTTGTCTCCTGTACTTTTCGTTTTCACAAAATAGACGTCCATTTTCTCCATGCGACTGTACATACCATAAGCCAGTGCGAAAGTTGCTTTCGGAGTAGCTTGCCATTTCAAACCAATACGGGGCTCAACAGACCATTTATTATTCAGAGTCAGAAATTGCCCGTAAATACCGGCATTGAGCGTCCAGCGTTCCGTCAATCCTACAGAAGAACTATTGTAGGCAGATATCAGACTCGTATTGCCTTTTCCTTGAGATACGGTTTCCAGTGATTCGGCTTCATAAGGAGCAATGGCAAGGTTCATTTGATAGAACATGGCATTATACGTAAATCCTGTCTTATTAGTAAAACGGTTACTGAATTTACGGTTAAAAGTCGAAGTCAGTATTAAGTTAGTATGTTTTGAGTTAAGATCCATGTAGGGGGTGGATTCCAAAGAGTGGTTAAATAGGATTGCTCCACCGTCCAGTTGCGAATAAGTACCGGCAATAGTGGTTTTCAGTGATGCGTCATTGTTGAAGAAATAACGGTGGCTGATACCTCCGGCAGCCATATACTGTTTGTCTTTTGATTCGCTACGGTCGCTCATATATTCCCATTTATCCGTATTCTTTTCAAAATCACTGCCGAATTTATCAATCAGGCTGGTTCCCCAGACAGAGAATGTTCCTGCTTTCTGTGTCGGGAAATTCAGTTTGAAGTTCAAGTCCTGATAGTCCATCTTTCCGCCCTCCAAGTTCAGAAGTCCTGTTGTGGAATACCGATAATTGAAAATATAGGATGCTTTGTGCTTCTTGCTTAACGGTCCTTCGGAAGCTACATCAATTCCCATGATGCCCACTTGAAGCGTATTCTCATTCTTCTGGTTATTTCCATTACGCAATTTCATATCAAACACACCAGATACCGCATTTCCATATTCTGCCGGAAAAGCTCCGGTAAAGAAATCGGAATTACCCAATACCTGCGAACTAAGAGATGAAAGTATTCCTCCACCCAATGTGGCAATATCCGCAAAGTGATTCGGGTTGGGAATTTCAACGTCTTCCAATCGCCATTGCAACAAATGGGGAGCATTGCCATGAATGGATATTCCATTGGAAGATACACTGGGGGCCACTCCGGCAAAGGAGGATACCAAACGGGCAGGGTCGTCAAAACCTCCGGCATAGCGGCTCGCTTCTTCCACACTCAACATACGGGCTCCGGTAGTAGCCATCTTATTCATCGCTTCCTCTTTATTGGTCCTGGCACGAATCACTACTTCATTGAGTTCGTTTACACTTTCTTTCAAAGGAATTTCCAAATAAACCTCTTTGGCGGAAGTTACCAGTATCTCTCTGAAAATACCCGGTTCATATCCCATAAAGGCTGCCTCTACCGTATGCCGTCCAACAGGAACCTGTGGTATGCTGAAACGACCGAGACTGTCTGTTATCGTACCAGTTCCCTCTTTTTCGGATAATCTCACCGTTGCATACGGTATCGGGTGTTTTGAATCCCCGTCAATAACCATTCCCCGGATTGTCTGTACCGGCGGGCCTTTTCTCTGCGGTGTCTGACTAAAAGCCACTGCGGATACCAACAAAGCAACCAACAAAAGTATCCACCCGCCATAACGATGTATTTTCCGGGTTAACTCTTCACTAAGAATTCTTTCAAAGGTTTTGAGTACTGCGCTGCATTCATCTGCGGAGATACCCGACTGAATAGATATTTTTTCTAATAATCTAGTTTTATTCATCTTCATGATTTTATTCTGTTTTTATTTCGTCACGAAGATAGAGTATAGAAGATTGCCGATTTTTGAAATGAGACGAATACATCCCGTTTGTAGACAAAACACAAAATTGATAAGACGAAAAATCGTCCGAACTATGGAATTTCACTTAAAGAAGAACCTCTTTTTAAAAGACACATCACTTTCAGAACGATTTATATCCTCTAAAAGTGATGTGACTTTTTTTAATAGCACACGCCAACCTACCCTAAAAAGTCGGTCTTATCTTTATCCGTGATCTCCCGAATTACTTTACATGGCACTCCTGCAGCGATTACATTTTCCGGCACATCCTTAGTCACTACACTTCCTGCTCCGATTACCGAATTTCTCCCAATGGTAACACCACCCATAATATGAACGCCTGCACCAATCCAGACATTATCCTCTATTACAATCGGATGTGCATAGCAACCTCCCATAATGCGTTCCCGGGCATCAAGTGCATGATTTGCTGTGTACAATCCTACACGTGGCCCCAACAATACATTATCCCCTATTGTAATAAGATTCCCATCCAACATGATGCAATCAAAATTAGCAAAGAAGTTGTTTCCTATAGTGATATTAAATCCAAACTCACACCGGAAATTGGGTTCGAAGTGAACATTCTCCCCAATGCCTTTCAACAAATTGCGTAATAATGCTTCACGAACCTCTTTGGGTTTTCCATAAGTAGAGTTATAATCATTAGTCAGAAAAACGACTTGTTCTCTTCTCTGAACCAGTTCTGTAGACAAATCATTATACATAGTCCCCGACAACATTCTTTCATACAATTCTCTATTTTCCATATCTATATCATAATGATTGATTAAAGTCCTTTTGTAATCACCGGTAATCCGAAAAAGCCTTTTTGTAAAGTCAGTATCTTCGATGCACCTGCCTTGGCCTTATTATAAGTGGAAAGTGACACATGCAGCTCTTCCACAGCTCCATTCTCAAAAGCTACCTGCAAATAGTATTCCTTACGTATGCCATCCGAAACATAACGATGCCTGCCTACTCTACGGGTCTTCTTGTGTGTTTCTACATATTTTTTCTGTACCATCACTGTTTCTTCGTGTGTGGAAGCAGGATCGGCAAACCAATAATTACCGCCAAGAAACAAGACATAACTGATGGCACCGATGCAAGCCAAATGACACAAACAATTAATTACTTTACCATCCATGGTTGTCAGCCATATCCATTTCTTATAGAATGGGATAGTAACAAGAGCAATCAAAAGCGCCATTCCAAGAGGTATCCACCAGGCAGTCAGTGTATCTTCATAGATAACATATCCGATGCCACACGAAGCAATAAATACCAGAAGCATCAAAAAGCGAAGTATCTTAATAAATAGAGTTTTCATCATATTTCTTTCATTTATACGCAAATATAAAAATAAGCTACTGAGAACACTGATTATTAAGAAAAATACTTGATTCAACCTACTAATTCATGATTAATCAAAAGCCTTTTGCCGATATATCAAGACCTTTTGATTTTCCATCATAACTGAAATTCATGCTTATTGTATCTCCTAATAAAATGACAGCTATACAATCATTCTTTTGTGAAAGAAAGAATATGACTAATATGTCTGGAGGATGTTCCTAATAAAATAGAATATTGACCGGAATTCACTTTCCAATCATGCGTTTCATCATCCCAGAAAGCCAAATCCTCTGGCGTTATTTCAAATTCTACAGTTTGATTCTCTCCTGAATTTAAAAATATCTTCTTAAACCTTTTCAGTTCTTTCTCGGGACGCAACACAGATGGTTGATTTTCTTTGAGATATAGCTGTATAACTTCAGCTCCTTTCTGACTTCCTGTATTTGTAATAGTCACCGAACATCTTATCATTTGGTCATTCATTTTTTTAGATGACAAACGTGGTTTAGTCAATGTAAAAGTTGTATAAGAAAGCCCATACCCAAAAGGATAAAGTGGTTCTATATTTTTTGTATCATACCATCTATATCCCACTAATACACTTTCTCCATAATTCACATCATACACATTGATAAGATGCTCATTTTTAAGTTCATTATAGAGTGACGCCCCTTTAGGTAAGTATCCCCATGCCGGTGAGTCCTCAAATGTTTTTTCTATAGTCATTGGTAACTTACCAGAAGGAGTTACCTTACCTGTGATAATATCTGTAAGTGCTTCAAAACCCGATTGTCCTCCATACCACCCGTAAATCAAACCCGCCAATCGATCATTCCATGCAGACATATCAATAGCTGATCCCGTATTGAGGATAGCAATAGTATTAGGATTATTTTTAGTGACATATCGCATTAATGATTCATCTTCTTTTGGCAAAGCAAATGGACGTTCTATTGCTTCTTTATCTCGCGTACCCATACTTAGCAAAACGATGTCAGCCTCTTTTATATCAGCTACAGTAGGCTTTTCTATATAATACACTGTTCTGCCAAAAGCTCTCTGTAATGCTTCAATCAGACTTACATTATTGTAGCCGATTACTTCTGCAGCTCCATAGCCACGAGGTATTTCATATATAAACTTACCTGTCAATAATATTTTTCTATTCTTTGTTGGATCAAGTGGCAAAATATTATCTCTGTTTTTAAGTAAAACAATTCCTTCTTCTGCCACTTGTCGTGCAATTTTTTCATGCTCCTGATACTTATCAAGCAAAGACAAGTCATATTTGGACCTATCATAAAATCCCATTGCAATACAAGTAGCCAAAATAGGACGCACCATATCATCTAAATCTTTTTCTGTGATTTTTTTCTGATGGTATAAACCCAACACAGATTCTCCAAAATTATATGAACCAGGCATCTCCAAATTCTGTCCTGATTTAATAACTTTCTCCAAATTCCACACCGAATTCCAATCACTCATTACCAACCATTTAAATCCCAATTTTTCTCTAAGAATATTCTTAATAACATATGAACTTTGCCCAGCCCACTCTCCATCAATTTGGTTATACGAGGTCATTACAGACATAGCACCCGCATCTATTCCTGCCTTAAAACCAGGTAAATAGATTTCATTCATAGCTCGTTCGCTAATGATAGAATTACTCCGTTTACGATAGAATTCGGTGTTGTTCCCATAGAAATGCTTCAAACAAGCCGCTGTGCCTGTACTTTGAAGTCCCGTTACATATTGACTTACCATTTGAGATACTAAATAAGGATCTTCTCCAAAATATTCAAAGTTTCTTGCACATTGAGATTGTCGATAAATATTTAATCCAGGACCCAACAAAACTTCGATACCTCCGGCTCTACATTCCTCACCAATAGCTTTTGCATATTGGTAAGATAGATCTGGAGAAAATGTAGAGGCTAACAATATAGGAGAAGGAAAAGCTGTTGAGCGTTCCAATTGTTTCACCACATTAGGATCAGGCAAATTATTTCGGATATTTACTCCTTGTGTTGCATCCGACAAGTAAATGGGAAGTATCCCTTTCTCTTCGAATCCTTTAATAAAGAATTTATTATATCCTCTGACCATAAGTGCCTTCTCTTCTATCGTCAATCGTTCCAATAAGTCATTCGCCTTTTTATATGCCGCAGTTGCGTCCATTATTTGTTGAGCATATATCCCAATGCAACTAATAAACATAAAAACAAGTGAGATAATTTTTTTCATATTATGAAAACTCTTTAATGTAGAACTCCTCTTTATAATAGAGAAGTTCTACCTATTAATATTTAATTATTATATAATTCTTTTATTTCACTTTCTGATAATATTCTTTCGTACAAAATAAAATCATCCAGATAACCATTTAAAAAGTTTTCAGGGGCAAATGCTCCATTAGTAAAGCGATAATTACAACCAATGTAATATGGCCAATTATCAACTACTTTGTCAATAACCCCTTTCTTTTCAATAACTTTTTCTCCGTCTATATAAAGATAACTATCCCTTTTGCCATCAACTTTTTGATAAACACAAACATAATGATGCCATTCACCATCATCCATCCGTTTTCCTTCATATTCAGCCCAGTTTCCAGCCTTACCTTTATATTCTACGCAGAACACAACAGTTTTACCACTAGTATCAAGTCTGAACCAACTTTGTCTTGGGACAGGATCAGTATATGTAGCACCAGGACCAACACCTTGATGGAATATAGCATTCTTTCCAGTCATATTTGAAGTCTTCACCCAGAATGCAACAGTAAACTCACTCTCCGTATAGTGGCTCTTTAACCCTTCTTCAGGAATAGACAATATTGAATAATTTTCTTTATCTCCCTGGAAATGAGCAGCGAATCTACATTCAGCACTTTCGCCAGAAAAACGTGCCGGAGCATTATAGACATTTGCCCCAGTTCCTCCTATAAGTTCTTCAGGGTTCAATTGATTGGGACCTATATCTTTATTATCACCATCGAATGGTAAATATAACACTAGTTTTTCTGCAGAAATGACATATACGTATCCTTCTTTCTCTTTTACGGAACTGTTCACCGAGTTTTTGGCCGTTAACGTCACTTTATATTTTCCAGGATTTACATACTGCACCACAGGATTCTGATCTGTTGAAACAGAAGGATTACCTCCTTCAAAAGTCCATTTCCAGTCTTCCACCATTCCCAATGTTTTATCTAAAAAGTGAATATATCCTCCGGCATATGTATTCCGGCATTGTGCTCCAAAATCTGCGGCAATCGCATTCTTATCAATAACAGTGATATAATCCACCATTACTTTATCAGAAGATGCTTTCGGATTTTTTGCCACTAATTTAACCGTATAAATTCCCGGAGAGAACATCATTTGTGGATTTTGTTCTGTTGAAGTAATAATTTCTCCACCTTCTTTAGGAGTAAAACTCCACAACCATTCATTAGGATAGCCTTTAGATAAATCTTTGAAAGATATAATATCTTCATTTGTTGCAGTAGTCTTATCTGCAGAGAAGTTGGCTGTTATCTGAGATGGGTAGTTGACAGTAATATATTGTTCTTTCACAATTTCATTAACATTGCTTCCTCGTCCAACAGACAAAATGACAGAATAAACTCCAGGTTTATTGTACACAACACTAGGACTGAATAAGACCGAAGTCTCCGGTTCTCCTCCATCAAAATGCCAGTTCCACTTAGTCGGTTCACCGGTAGAAGCATCTTTGAAAGTGACACTTTCACCCATTGTGACTTCCTGAACATTCGATTCAAATGCTGCCTGTAATGATTGCAAATCATCTTCAGAACAAGCAGACAATACTATCATAACGACACACTGTAATAAATATAAAACTTTTCTTTTCATATCAGTGATATATTAAATTCATTGTATTTTATTAATTCTAATTCTCTCAAAACTAATCTTTTCGTATAGCTTTGAGCTGCCATTTTCATATAAAATTCCTATTTCATTATCAGAGAACATTACGATATCAGAATAGGCGAAGCCCCACTATATACGACATATCCTGCCGACCATGTTTTACCATTATCCGCACTTTTCTTTATACTCATATTTATGCGTGTTAAACTTATATCTGTATTCTCCTGCACATCAGAACAGGAAAATAAAAACAGTCTGAACAATATGTATTGACACCAATTCATTGTATCGATTTTATATTGACAACTTTAAAAGCCAATCCATCTGTATATCTTTTTTCTCCACCTTCATATATAAGAGCAATCTGTGAATCAGAGAGTTCAACCAAATCCGAATAACCAGAGTTTCCTTCATACACAATATATTGCCCTTTCCAACTTTTTCCACCATCAGAGCTTTTCTTAATAGTCATATTAATACGTTCTGTAGCAGAAGCTGCATTTGAGAGAAAAACAGATTGTCCTATTGATAGTATACTACCCTGACATTTACAATCTATTTGATCGTTGCTAGCTTGAGGATTAGACCACGTTATACCACCATCCTGACTAATACTATTTTTTCGGTAGAATCCTTCATCCGCTCTCATATTCAACATTAAAGTTCCCTCTCCTATTTCAGCAACAGAACATTCGCCAACACCACTAACCGGAGTTGGTTCACCTGGTTTCCATGTCTTTCCGTAATCATCAGAATAAATAATATGCGAATAACTTTTTACTTTTCCATTTTCCCTAGTAGTAAAATAGTTTGGAGCAATTAAACGTCCCCTATTGGTCCCTTTCTGAATTTGAATACCATGACAAGGTCCAGTAGCGTACCAATCCCATTTTTCTTTTTTCACAGCAGAAGTTATCTCAACAGGAGATGCCCAAGTGACACCGTCATCATCCGAATAGGTATAATACGGACGCCGAGTGTTTTCTCCGGTTCCATTGGTTATTGTTCCCCACTTATCTGTTTGATAATTCCATGTCATTAACAAATGTATTCTACCTTTATCATCAACAATCGGAACAGGATTTCCACAAGTATTCTGCCCATCATCCCATATCATTATTTGTTTACTCCATGTTTTTCCATTATCAGACGAACGCTTAACAACAAGATCTATATCTCCACTGTCTCCATTACTTCTAGCTTTTCTAGCCTCTGCAAATGCCAATAAGGTATTACTCTGCGTTTTAACAATAGCAGGTATTCTATAGACTTCATATCCGTCTACTCCCTGACTATAGACATAATCGAATTGGGATGCTGGAACTTCCTCTTCAGGTGAAGGTGGAACCGGAGTATCTTGTGAATCATCATCTTTTTGACAAGCCTGTGTAAATAGGCTCGTCATAAGAAATATACATGTCAGAATCTTATAAGTTTTCATATCCTTGGGTTTGTTTCAGATTAGGATTAATATTCATATCACTTAGTGGAATTGCGAGATATAATGGAATAATAATATTATCAATAGCTTTCTTTTTCAAGTTCGGAACTTCCTGATAGACATCTATTGTTCCACCAAAATGGAATCTGAGAAGATCAGGCCATCTTTTCCTTTCAAGATATAATTCTCTTGCACGCTCATTCAGAATCTCCTTTTCCACTACTTTTTTATCCGTACTTCCATTATAAATACCTATCTTAGCACGATCCCTGACTTTATTTAACTCAATGATAGCCTGCGGTGTCTGATTCAATGCTGCATAAGCTTCGGCCTTGAACAAATACATCTCTGCAAGTCGATAAATGATAATATCCGAATCATAGGTACGATCACCTTCTGTTTTTGTCCCCTTCATCTTATTATCGAAAATACCGATCTCATTTCCTCCCGCATCCTTAGCTATTATAAAAGACTCTTTTGTTCTAATATCAGTGGGATTAGCATAAAAAAGATCTATTAAAAAAGAGCTTGGTGCATAAGTACTGCGAGCCCCACCTTTTGCATAAGGTATTTCATCTTTATTTACTGCCTTTTCCACAAATACATCTCTTGGCTTCAAACTTTGACTATATTGGGCTTCCTTTTCATAAATCTCAAAGTGAATAGTCCATATCACTTCTTTTCCATATTTAGTACCATAAATATCGGCAAAATTGTCTTCAAAAGAAAGACCTTTACTTGCTAAATCAGCATAAGTGATAACATCTTTCAAATCCTGCTCAGAACCATTCAAGACTTTCGCTTTCCATAACAAAATATCGGCTTTCAGTGCATAACATGCCGGTTTTGAGGCTCTTCCTTTTCCATTCGTATAACTTTCTTCCGGGAAGAGATTGATTGCTGCATTCACATCACTTAGAGCCCGTTCTAAAACTTGCTCTGCCGGCTCCCTTGCTAATTTAGGCTTATTGGAACTTTCTGTCGGTTCCAGTTCTATAGGAGCATCTCCCCATATACGAGCTACACAGAAATACATATATCCCCTTATGCAATATGCTTCTGCCAACAGCCTGTTTTTATCAGATTCCACTCCAAAACTTATTCCAGGAGTATACTTTAATAACATATTACAATGCTGAATTACCGAATAATAACTTGACCAACCATATCCGTTTTGTGAAGTCAGATTCTGCGCCCACAAATTCGATGGACCACCTTCCAGACCTGTTGTAAAAGCATCTCCTCTATCTTCAAAATGAAGAGTTGAATTAGAAGTATCACGTAACTTAGTATAAATACCTATCAAATAGCTTTCTACATCCCCCTTTGTATTCCAGTACCCGTCTCCCGTTATACTTGAAACTGTATCTACATCCAACAAATTGCATGAATGTAACAAAAACAATGAAATTCCTAATAATATTGATTTAATTTGTTTCATAATTACAAGTCTTATTTAATTAGAAATTAATTTTTACTCCCATATTATATTGTCTTGGCCTTGGGTATACCCCATAATCCACTCCGGTATATATTTCAGGAAACATACCATCATATTTCTTTATATAACCTATGTTATATGCTCCAGCAAAAACTTCCACTCCACTCAATCTTATTTTTCTAACCCAAGTTGATGGTAGCATATAGCTTAAAGACACTTCTCTAAATGCCAGATAATCTCCTTTACTAAAATACAGGCTATTGTTGGTACTCCCACTTTCAGAACTGCCTATTTGATTATCCCATCTCATATGATTTCGATATTGATAATCGTAATCACTTTGAACTGTATATTTAGGATATTTCGTTCCATCATTCGCACTTTGCCAGGAATTGGTCATTGCGTCTTTTATGGCATTATTGTTATTACGTGAACTACCCATTATCTGTCCTTTAAAACCATTATCTATCACATGTCCCATAGCCCAGTCCATTACAACTCGTACAGTAAGTCCTTTATATTTGAAAGAGTTGACAATACCTCCTACCTTATCCGGTCGGATATATCCCATGAATTTCATATCTTTAGAGTCCAATTGCCCATCATTGTTCACGTCTTCAAATATGGCATCTCCTGCATGTTTCTTTCTACCTTGCGCATTAGGATCATTAGGGGCTTTAGCTGCTTCTTCTTCCGTTTGATAGGTTCCTAAATAATGAAACGCCCATCTTCCACCAAACTTTTCGCCCTCAGCAATTCCCCCAACCTTTTTAGTACCTCCTGTAGCAGGATCATAAATAAAATTACCTCCTACCCGATTTTTCTCTTCTCCATTATCCGGTAAATCTACTACGATTCCTTTATTGTAAGCAAACGTCAATGATAAATCCCATGAAAAATCTTTGGTTTGAATAGGAGTAGCATTCAACTCTATTTCTATTCCGGAGTTTCTTACTGAACCATAATTACTCTTAATCGAACTAAAGCCCGTAGAATTCCATAAAGGTTCATCATACAATCTATCAAATGTCAGTTTATTATAGTAGTCAATTAATAATCCCAATCTATTATTAAAAAATCCGAGATCGACTCCGATATCATACGATTCCGTCGTTTCCCATCGTAATTGAGAATTTTTTAATGTTGTATTTAGTATACCTACTGATCCTTGATAATTAGTATCTGTAATTTTGTACTCACCTCTTGAATTGGCAACACTCAAATTGTTATTACCCGTACGCCCCCAACTTGCACGCCATTTCCAACGACTCATAATACTTTCTAATGGCTTGAAGAAATTTTCCCTATGCATATTCCATCCAGCTGATACTCCAGGGAAAAATCCCCATTTATTATCTTCTGCAAACCGTGAAGAACCATCTGCACGCATACTGACAGAAACTATATATTTACCTTTATAATCATAGTTTACACGTCCAAAATAACTTAAAGTAGCTTCCATTGTCTTAGTAGAACTTGCTCTTTGTGTACTATCTGCCGTTGCATTTAATGTTGGAATTAAATCTATAGAAGATCCACTACCGCTTGCCGAAAGTCTGTAACTATAATCATGAGTATAACTGGCACCTGCTACAGCTCCTATATTATGCTCCTTGATTTTCTTATCATACGAAAGAACCAAATCTCCCTGCAAATGTCTGTCATAGTTATGCTTAGCTGAAGCAGGACGGATTGTATTTCCAGTCGTCTCATTATCTGCCTGAAAATAATTCTCAATACCTTCAGTTCCAAAATAATAGGCTGTTGGTTTTAAAACTAGCCCAGGTAAAATATTCCAGATTGCACCCAACTGAAAAGTTGTCCTATACACACTAGTATCATCATAATTTGTTTTATAATAAATCTCATGCAATCTACTTCTGAAAGAAGAAATACCTTCTCCGGGGGCTGGAGTTCCATCTTCATAGTACAATCTGTAGGTCGGTGGTGTTAATATACTTCGAGATATAGTATTGACTGTATTTCCACCTCCCACAGCATCTCTAACCTGCAGACTAGCTTTAGTAGACAAACTCCATGCCTCACTTAATTTATAATTTCCATTAAATAAGACACTATAATTTTTATAATTTGTACCTCTAAGTATACCATCCTGATTCAAATATCTTAAACCTACATAATAGTTTATCGCCTCTGTTCCTCCACTAATACTAAGATCAACCTCATGCTTTTGTCCTGTTGTGAAAGTTGCTTTCTGAAAGTCATTATCCTGGAAGATGAGCTGTTTTCCCGTAACAGGGTCCGCCATGGTTTGCCAGCCCTCATGTTCCAGCAGATTACTCACATAACCTTGACCATACTTTTGCAAATAAACATCCAAAAATTCAAGTGTATTTTTAGAGTTTCTCGGATTTCCTGTTGACATACCAAAAGAACCACTTAAGAATTTTGCCTGATCTTCCTTTCCATTATATGTCAAATCAGCCTGATTAAATTTCGCAATATTAGAACGGGATAATGTTATATAATCCCGTGCATTCAATAGTGGAATTCTCTGCGGTTGTTGTTCCACTCCATACGTATACCTTAAACTGACAGTAGGTTTCCCTTTCTGACCAACTTTGGTTTTAACCAAGATTATACCATTAGCAGCTCTGGAACCATAAATAGCAGTAGAAGCAGCATCTTTCAGAACTTCTATCGATTCTATATCTGCAGGATTCATATCTGATATATTTCTAAATCCTTGTGATATTATACCATCAATAATTATTAAGGGAGTATCACTTTCAGGTGAAGTAGAACTACCTCCACGAATAAATATTTGAGGGTCTGCCCCCGGTTGTCCATTAGATATTTGTAAGGATAAACCTGGAACTTTGCCTTGTAATTGTAATAACGGATTCTGTCCTGGTGCTTTTTGAAATTCCTCTTTATTTATCTTAGAAATAGAATTTGTTATTAATGCTCTTGACTGTTTACCATAACCAATGGCAACGACTTCATCAAGTAACACAGAACTCTCTTCCAAAACAATCACAATATTTCTCCGTCCCTTAATATCAACCTCTTTTGTTTCCATTCCGACAAAAGAGACAATCAGAGTTGCATTAGGAGGAACCATTATAGAAAATTCACCGGAAGCATTGGTGATAGTACCTTTATCCATACCTTTTACGGATATTGAAACTCCTGGTAATTCAACTCCTGTCTGGTCTTGTACTACACCAGAGACCTTTATATCTTCAGAATTAATATTATTCGCTTGAATATTTGAAAATACAGATGATAAGATAAATACCATCGATAATATTAATAAATCTTTAGTATGCTTTATTGAGTTTTTCATAAAAAATAAAATTAGAATGAATAAATTATATAAGGATTAATCTTTCATATCAATCGTTTTAGGTCGCAGACAAGTGACCAAAATGACCAGCATAACAAATACCAGTATAGCAAGCAACGCAAAATCGCGTCCCAAATGTCCGGCATCCATCGACTCACCCAGAAGGCTCGTAATAGTAGCTCCGGCAAATACACCACACATATTCATAATACCATAGGCAGTTGCCCTGTAACGTGCAGACACAAACTGACAGAGAATAGGCATATTATTTGCGTCAAACATACCAAAACCTATCCCAAACAGCATAGCCCCCATCACCAGTGCGAAAATAGAATGACCATATCCGATAAACAACAAGGAAGGTATGATAAGCCCCAAACCCATAGCACCAGTATATACTCTTCCACGTACATTTTTTAATACCCAACGGTCGGATATATATCCACCTGCCAACACACCGAATAATGAGGACAAAGCTATAGAAATAGTAGACATAGGACCTGCTACCGAAATATCAATAGATAAGCTGTCAGAGAAAAGAGTCGGTAACCAGTTCTTTGCCGCCCATCCCGGGGTGCCCGGTACACAGAAATAAAATAAGATAATCCAGAAAAAGACATTGGAAAATAACATTCCCAAACTCTTCAATACAGGAATCTTTTTCATCTTCTGATTTTCTGATACACTTCCTCTCTCTTTATCACGCAGAAGAAATGCCAGAATAACACCATAACCCACACCTATAATACCAAACCAATGGAATGTTGTATGCCAGGAATAGATTGCTGCAAAAGTAGCCCCAAATCCACCGATAGCCTGTCCCACATACAACCCTGTCATATGTATTCCCACAGCCAACGAACGAGTCTTATCTTTATGAAAATCGGCAATCAATGACAAAGCAGCAGGTAAATACAACGCTTCACTAATTCCCATAATTCCACGCAACCAGTAGAGTTGATTGAAAGTGGTGGCATATCCCATCAAGTAAGTAACTCCTGACCACACACACAGACTACCTACAATCAACCATTTGCGGCTCATACGATCACCGACAATCCCCGATAAAGGACTCATCAGTCCGTATACCCACAAGAATACAGCCATCAGGCGACCGAAATTGGCTGCTGATTCCAATTCCCGCACATCCTCCATCATTGGAATTCGCATAGTGGAAAGCATTTGCCTGTCCATATAATTCAACAAAGCAACACCCCACAGCAGCCCAACCACTACCCAAGGATATATATTTGAAGTTTTATTATTCATGTCCGTTTACTTTAAAATCTCTATTAAATTGATTTTTATAAAAGCTAAATCCGACTGACTACTCTCATATAATATACCTATTGAATTTTCATCTATGGATGTAATGCAGGAATATCCGGCACTACGATATTGGTCGAAAAGAATCCAATGTTCTTCCGGCCAAATCATTCCATCATCAAAACTAACTTTTAAAGTCAGATTATCTCTTGTCCCATAATTATTCGGATTTACAAACAGAAGCATGCTTTTCTTCTTTCCTTCTTCCATATACTCATGTCGATGCAGACTTGCCATACAAGTAGGTTCTACGAGTGCTCTCCGTGAAGTTGGATGTTCTTTCCAACTTTCTCCCAGATCAATAGTTGTGCAGATTCTACGACCGTTCACGTCTTTATTTCCTCTGTTCCGGTTATCACGCATGTTCAACATCAAGGCGCCGTCACCCAATTGTACGACACTACATTCCGTAACATCCTGATATGCAGGATTACTGGTCACCCACGTCTTTCCATGATCTTTACTATACGTAATATTCGAGAAAGGAAGCCCGTTTTCGTCACGTCCTTGTGTAGGAAATACCAACGTTCCGTCTGTCAACGTAATTCCCTGTCCGGGTGCAGGTGCAAATAACCACCATTCAGGGCGTTTCGTCTTTGAGGTTATATTATCCGGAAAGCCCCAGCTAAGACCATCATCCGTACTTTTTGCTATCATAAACTGGGAAGTTTCTTTTAGCCCTGTTCCTGATTGAGAACCTCTACCTTTCCATTGATGTGTCCAGTTCGTACTGTTTTCATTCAGACCTTCTATCCACTTTCCGTCTTTATCCAGCAGACCGTGCATCCATAATCCTGCTACATAAATATCACCAGTATTTTTATCTACTAAAATACAGGCATCACTCACTCCATTGTATTTCTGTGGTAAACCTCCCCATTCCCCCATATCCAAAACAGTTTGAATGGGTTGCCAAGTTACTCCCTTATCTGTACTACGATGAAGAGCAATATCTATATTTCCCTGCAAATCACGAGGATAATCATAGCGGGCATCAAAAATGGCCAATAAAGTGCCTTTATTACTAGTAGCTAATCCTGGAATACGTGATGAGATACATCCATCCTGTCCTTTCTGTCGTACAGCTACTCCTACTCGTAAAGGTTTACTTGTTTTATCCAAAATTTTCAGATTGCCTTTCGTGGTTTTCACCCGGTTACAATTAACCTGAACACGATGATCCAGTGAAACCGTATCTTTCAATGTTACGGCTACCCAAAAAGACAAAGAATCCTGATTAACCTGCACTTCATTAGTAAATGACATTTTTTGTGTAGCGGGAAGTGCATTACAAAGTAAACGAGACGTATCTATCAGTCCATTCTTCTTCGCACCATATATGGCAACAGAAACAATATCTGCCACATTCGTGCTCCCCAATAAATCCAGATCTATTTGCCGGATAACATAAGGTTGATTATCTGTCCTGATTAAAGTTATCTTCATTACAGGATTTGCCGGTTTCTTTACCAACACAGGAATAACAGGTCTCTCCAGTACCCATTTTATGTCTTTACCTAAAGATGTGACTGGTGACACCAATAACAAAATCATCGAAAATATGATAAATATTTTCTTACTTACTTTCATAGTATCTTTATTTTAGGTAATTTTGAACGCATTTAACTAGATTGGAGGGGATAGACAGAAAGTAAAGTAGCTTACCCCAGCAATACACTTTTACTGTCATCTCCTCTTTATTATTTTCAGAATTCAAAGAATTTTATAGCGTCCAAATCACCTCTTAGTTTTTCATATTCATCAACAGAAAAAGGTTTTATCGGCAACCGGCAAGAACCGCAATCAATACCTATCAGCTTCATAATCGCTTTGCCACCGCGCACTCCGCCACCATATTTAATAATAACTTCCACGGTACGTATGGATTTTATCTGATTGTGGCGAGCCGTTTCCAAATCGTTCATTTTCATTGAATCAAAAATAGCCTGATAGACATTAGGTATATAATTATACGTACTTCCAACTCCTGCTACAGCTCCCATAGCCAAGCCGGAAATAAGAATTTCATCATAACCATGCAATACTTCAAACCGATGTTGCTCCAACTCTATGCAAACTCCCATCTCCATCAGGTTATTATGAGTAAACTTAGTACCCACCAGATTAGGTATTTTCTTTTTCCCTTCTACCAAAAACTTATCCACCGGCAAATTAACCCCTGTAATCGATGGCATATTATAATAATAGAAAGGTAAGCCAGCAGCAGAGTGGCAAATAGGTGCAAAAAAATCAACTAATTCATCTACTGTTCCCGGTTTAAAAAAAGAGGGAGCAATTGAAGCAATAGCATCGGCCCCTACTTGTGCAGCATGACGTGCCAGTTCCATTGCACTTCGTTGACAGTTTGAGCCTACATGAGCTATGACCTTGAATCGCTTACGGGCAGAAACGAGCCATTTTTCAAGAATTAAATTACGCTCATCGATCGTCAATGAAGAAAATTCACCGGTTGTGCCGCACACAAATACCCCTTTGATAGGAGTCGATGCTATCCAATCAGCATATTTATCAATAACAGATAAATTTACGTCCCCATTCTCATCCAATGGGGTGAAGGTGGCCGCAACCATACCTTCCAGTTTTTCATAATTGTTCATAGTGCATTTAATTAGATTGTTATTTTACTTTATTTTCAGAAAGTTCCTTTCAAAATTAAGGGAGTTCGTATACCAGGTTGTATTTCACCGCTTACCACGTAAACGTCATTCCCCATATAAACCGCATTTGTCGTAACAGGAATAGGATAAGGGCAGTCTAAAGAATCCACCAAAGAATTTGTTTCTGTACTGATGACTCGTAGCTTACGGCTAAATCCCGGATGCTCG
The DNA here is from genome assembly GCF_003604005.1 of Bacteroides sp. OF03-11BH. Taxonomy (NCBI): domain Bacteria; kingdom Pseudomonadati; phylum Bacteroidota; class Bacteroidia; order Bacteroidales; family Bacteroidaceae; genus Bacteroides; species Bacteroides sp. OF03-11BH. The sequence goes on from NZ_QTMW01000017.1 coordinate 35,739, forward strand.
GGAGATGTAGGTAGTATTTCTTCAACTCCTCCCAGTAGTATTATCTTATCTTTTTCATATGGAATAGCAGTCCCCGCCATTACAGGAAAATTACCAGCTATTTTGCTCCATTTCCTGCTACCTGGTTCATATACATACCCCTCCGTATATTCTACCATCACTTCATTCGGAGCATAACTCCTTCCACTAAAAAGATAAAATCGTCCTCCCTGAACCACACTTACCGCATAGGCGAGCGATGGTCCCTCCCAACCGGGCATCTTCTGCCATCCTTTTTCTTTATGCAATAAATCAAGCATATAAAAATGATTGGTCGACTGTTCATTTGTCATAGTTTCCTGCCCCCCAGCAATATAAATACAGTTATCCCCAATAGCCCCCGTTGCATTTGCCAACGGAACCGGTAAAGCCGGATAACTAACAGAATCTACTACAAATGAAACGCCCTCTTTTTTTATGAGAAAAACTTTATCGCTACATTGCATACGATCGCATCCTCCAATACATAATAACCCTTCCGGCAAGCATATCGAAACTCCATAAGCTAATGAGCTGTTAAGGAAATCATCATAAACAGTCCACTTATCCATGTGCAGATCATAACTATATAAAGTAGACCACCAAGTTTTAACTCCTCCCTCCCAAGGATATTTATCAGGAAAGTTGGCTCCTCCCAGCACTAGTAATTTATCCTCTACTATTCCTGAGTATGCACCAGCCAATCCAACGTTTTTCAGCATACCGGTACATCCCGGAAGTAACAATGAGTTTTCCCATTGCATTACTATCTTATTTTCTCCTTTTCTCGAACAAGCCGTATTCATATATGATAAAATTAAAGATAAATATAAAATAAAAAAATACAGTTTTCTCATATACTATCTAGCCTTTCTTCTTCGTTTTTCTCTGCCATCAATTCCAGACTCCGGTTCACTTTAAAAATCTTATAAACCTCAAAATGTCTTTCAATGGCATCACGATAGCCTTTCTCATCTCCTTTTCTTATAAAATCCAATAAATCAGCATGAGTAGCTATTCTGCCGCTTTTACTCATCTCTATATTTATAGGTTTTAAGTAGTCTTTGAACTTTTCTTTCACATAGACAAGTATAGGATGAATGATTTCCTGAAATTCAGATATTATTTTATTTCCCGTAATTTTGTATAGTTTTGTATGAAAAGCCGATTCGCTGATTAACGCATACTCGTTATTCTCGAAAACAATTCCCATTTTCACAATCTCGCTCAATTCCTCAATATCTTTAGGAGTTATCTTACGGAAAATATCACTTGATATTCCTATTTCAAGTGCGATTCTGAAATCCAATAAATCCAAAATTGTTTCTTCACTCAAAACACGAGGATCTATCACTCTTTTCATTCCACCTAAAATGGAAGGTTCAGTCAAAACCATTCCCTTACGAGGGCGCGCATGAATCAGTCCCATCATTTTCAAACGGCTCAAAGCTTCTCTGACAACACTTCTTGCAACTCCTAATTCTGCGGCCAGATTATTCTCATTGGGAATAGAATCTCCACATCTCAAATCATTCTTTTTAAAGTAGGTAAGTAAGCTGTCTTCTACCTGATCGATCAATGTTGTTTGATTAATTTCTATCTTCATATTACTAGATTTTATTATTTGTATTATTTGTCAGACAAATAATACAAATGCAATATTAAGAGATTTTTTTTAGAATACAAGGGCATTATAATAAGAAAATGTACATTTATGTTGAGAAACATACTTTTAGTACATATTGAGCTCTCATTTAGAACAATAGCAAGAGCAGAGATACTCATTTTAAACATAGTAGCGATATCTACTTATTATAGTGAAGGTATAAATTCATAAGATAGGATACCCCCAAAAATAAGCAATTAAAGATACAGACAAAATCACATATAAAAATCTAGGTTATGTCTATTGTATCTTTTATCTTTGCAACAATCAAAAAAAGCGATTATATGAGTCCTGATTCAGAATATACAGAAACACATGAGAATAAAATCTATGCCACTCTTGACAAACTGGGAATAGCGTATCAAAGTCTACACCACCCAGCCATAATGACTATGGAGGAAGGAGCAGAAATAGCCCAAAAGCTAGGTTGTACTTCATGCAAAAGTCTGTTTCTGACTAATAAACAGCAAGAATACTTCATGCTCTTATTGCCTGCAAATAAAAAATTGAAAACAAAAGAACTTGCCGGGCAGATAGGTAGTTCCCATCTCTCTTTCGCTTCCGAAAAGGCAATGGAAAATCTCTTGTGTACTTTTCCGGGGGCTGTCAGTATTCTAGGTCTTATCTACGATAAAGAGAACAAAGTACAGCTCCTGATTGATAAAGAAATTCTTGAATCAACATATATAGGATGTCATCCATGCGTAAACACATGCAGTCTAAAAATCAGGTTGGAGGACATTCTTAAAATACTATTGCCCAAAATCAGTCATCAGAATTTTAATATCGTGGAGTTATAATCCGAAATTACAAAGTCGTACATTCTGCAAAAAAAACGAACATTTAAGCTAGTTTCACGACTTAATTAAAGTACATGTCTTGTTCCTCGGTGAGAAACACATCGTTGCACACCGAGAAACGGGTCGTTCCTTTTAAAGGAACGGGGCTTTGGTTTTAAACCAAAAAACAAGCCATATAATCAACTAAATATCAGCGTATTACCAGATTGTTATTCCAACTAATAAGCATATTTGAATTTTATTGACAACTCACGATAGGATGGGAATGATAGAATAACAGAAAGGATAGAAAAATTCATTTTAAACATGATGACGGTATCCACTTATGATAGTGACGGTATATTCGTGGGATAGGGTAACCATCCCGACCGGATAGTGACGCTATGTTTTTGCTTGGGAAAAAGCATAAAAAAAGGCTATCTATCCCAGACAGCCAATCTTTTGTTAACCTTAAATCTAATACTATGAAAAACACATTGCAAAGATACGGACTTTCTGCATATCTCCAAATTTTCAGGCTCAAGTAGCGTATCTTATAACATGGTTTAATAGAAGTAACAGTTTCGTTAACATTTAACATAAATCCATCGGATATTAACGAATATCCGATGGAGTAGATTCAGAGATTACTCATATCGCAATGAACGAGCAGGTTTGCTCATTATTATTTTCATTGTCTGGAAAGCCACTGTCACAAATGAGATGAACAACATCAGCAATACAGGTACTATAAAGAACCACGCTTTGAGATCGGTACGGAAAGCATAATGGCTTAACCAGGCATTCATACTAAACCAAGCTACCGGAAGAGCTATAACAACTGCAATCAAAATCAACTGGAAAAATCCTTTGACCAACTGATAGAAAAGATTCCAGCGGGAAGCTCCCAACACTTTACGTATTCCCATCTCTTTGGTGCGGGTGGAACAGGAAAACATGACTAATACCCAAAGTCCGAGACAGGAAATAAAGATTGCCAATCCGGTGAACGAACCGATCATCGCTCCGAAAACCTCGTCTTGCCGATATTGGTGGTCGAAGAACTGATCGAGGAAGAAATAATCAAAGCTGGAATCCGCAAAATACTGATTCCAGATCTCTTGCACTTGAGATACCAGTTCACGGGGATTTCCGGAAGCCATCACAACAGAGATATAACGCTGGGGCAACCAATCAATTTTATCTTTATGAATCAGCATGATAGGTGTATAGTTCTTACTCAACGCCTGCTGATGATAATCTTTCACCACTCCGATAATCTGCATCGGCGCATCAGTACATTCCACTGTTACCAACTCGCCTATCGCCTCATCATTGGAAGCAAATCCCAGATTACGTACAGCTGTTTCATTAATCACCAGTTTATCGACATCATCACCATATTCTTCGGAGAAACTTCTTCCGGCTACTATCTGCAAACCGTATGCATCCGCATAATCAGGATCACAAGCCAGCATCTCATAAAGACGGTTCTGCTTCAAAGCGTCATTGGTGCGACGATTGGAAAGGAATGTGGCCACTTCTTCGCCCGGAACGGCACCGGAAAAAGTAACCCGATGGACCAGAGGAAGACGCGCGATTGCTTTTTTCATTGCTTCCAACTTGATATTCTGCCCCTCTGTATGTCCCGGAAACTTAACCACTAATGTCTGGCTGGTTTTCACTCCCAAAGATTGATTGCGCATAAAATTCAGCTGTGCAAAAACAATCAATGTAACACAAAGTAAAATCATGGAAGCTGTATACTGGACAACCACCAGTACCTGACGGGTTCGGTCGCCTGACTTGCTATGCAAAAACTTCCCTTTCAACAAGGTTATAGGTTTGCGATTCAACAAAGCCAATGCCGGATAATACCCGGAAATAAATATTCCGGCTATAAAAACGAGAACCAGCAAAATCCACCAGTAATCCATGAACCAGACAGAAAACGTAACTGTACGTCCTACCAATTGGTTGAAATGTGGAAGAACCAGTTCTATTAATCCCACAGCTAATATGAAAGCTATCAGATTCATAACCAAGGCCTCAAACAGGAATTGATAAATCAACTGTTGGCGGAAAGCTCCCACTACCCTGCGCACTCCCACTTCTTTAGCACGCTCCATCGAACGTGCTACGGTCAGATTGATATAGTTAATCCAGGCAATAACCAGAATAGCGACAGCCGCAAAAATCAGGGCGATCATAGCAGAACGATTTCCTTTGGTTTCCGTCTCATAGCCTATCTGTGGGGTGAGATGTATATCTGCCAAGGGAATTAAAGACACGCCCCACGTCTTATTTTTCAGTGCTTCCTCTGTCTTGTATTTCTCCGCCATCACAGGAAATTCTTTTTCTATCTCCGCTTTTCTTTCCGATGAATCGAGCAAAACATACGTATAGGCTTCATGCTTATACCAGTATTCCTGCATATATTGAGGCAGAGAGGCATAGGAAATCAGAAAATTATAATGAATGTGTGAGTTGGAGGGCATTTCTTTCATGACTCCGGTCACTTCGCACGATACTTTATCATACGTTCCGGTAAAGATCAGAATTTTGCCGATAGGGTCTTCATCTTTGAAATACTTACGGGCAATACGTTCGGTGATTACCACTTGCCGGGGCATGGAGAGACAAGTCTTTTTATCCCCTTTCAGAAGTTCGAAATCAAAAAGACGGAAGAAGCCCGGATCGGCATAGGCTATCTGATTCTCCCGTAATGTCAGTTCGCCATATTTCACAATCTGCTCCGGTTGGAGATGGGTAGCGATACGGGTATAATCTTCGATTCCGGCAAGATTCTCTTTCATGGCCGAGGCATATCCGAAAGAGCTGGTCGCCCAGTAATCGGTCAGGACTTCCCCTTCATGAAAAGTGCTTTGCACCCGATAGATATGGGCATATTTCGTGTGCATTTTATCAAAGCTGAACTCAAAAGTGACATAGGTTAGCATCAGTAATGCCGATGCCATTCCGATTGCCAATCCAAAGATATTGATGAAACTGAACTTCTTCCGCTTCATCAGATTCCGATAGGCACTATTCCAGTAATTCCCTATCATACGGTTTCGTTTTTAGATGACGTTTTCTTTTCCAACGGACGGTTGATGTTTTCGGCTACAATCTGTCCGTCCAATAGTTGGATGACCCGGTGTGCATACTTCGCATCCCGCTGTGAGTGGGTGACGATAATGATTGTGGTTCCCTGACGGTTGAGTTCGCTCAACAGTTCCATCACTTCGATGCCATTCACCGAATCCAGATTTCCGGTAGGTTCGTCGGCCAGCAGTAGTTTACATTCGGTCACTACGGCACGGGCAATGGCTACACGCTGTTGCTGTCCGCCGGATAACTGCTGGGGATAATGATTCGCACGATGTAACAGGTTGACTTTTTCGAGCACTTTATTGACTCGTTCTTTCCGTTGGAGAGTCTTCATACCCAGATAGACAAGTGGCAGTTCCACATTCTCATACACGGTCAGTTCGTCAATCAGGTTGAAACTCTGAAAGATAAAGCCCAGATTGCCTTTCCGCAAAGCAGTCAACTGGTTTTCAGTCATTTTATCGACTTGCTTCCCCTCAAAAAAGTAAGAACCGGAAGTCGGAGAATCCAATGTACCGAGAATATTCAGCAAGGTGGATTTGCCGCATCCTGACGGTCCCATTATCGCTACAAATTCTCCTTGTTCCACCTGTAAGGTGACATCATTCAATGCTTTTGTCTGCACCTCTTCTGTGGTGAAAAGCATAGATAGTTTTTCTGTTTTAATCATAATAATTATTCATTATTTTAGTATTAGTTTCTCATTGTCTCCAAATAATTCATAGCCGGATATGATTACTTTCTCACCCGGAGACAAACCGTCTGTCACCTCGTAATACAGTGGATTCTGCCGTCCTATCTTCACAGGGCGCCGCGTGGCAAATGTACCACTTTCATCGACAACGTACATCCATCGGCCCCCGGTAATTTGAAAGAATCCGCCACGGGGAACCAGAATAGCTTGTGCCGGATCACCCAATTGCAGGTTTATGTGATAAGTCTGTCCGGCACGGATATTCTCCGGTCGTTCGGATATAAAATTGAGGTCTGTACGAAACTGACCGTCTTTCACTTCAGGATAAGGTTTAGTCACTTCCAGTTTATAGGTTTCTCCGTCACGGGTAAAGTCGGCAGGAAGTCCGGGAAGTACCCGTTCTACGTAGTGCTCGTCTATCTGTGCCTGTACTTTAAGGTCGGAAGTGATGATTTGCCCGATATGTTCGCCGGCAGAAATAGATTGCCCGATTTGCGCATTCAGGTTTCCTACCTGTCCGTCGATCGGAGCTTTCACTTTCAGGTTTTCCAAACGCTCACGAACCAATGCCAAGCTCCGTTTCATATTACGTATATTCTCGTCAAGACTGCCTATCTGACTTTCCCGAAAAATATGATCCTGCCGGATACGTTCGTCAATAACAGCCAGTTGCTCTTTGGCTGCTATATATTCTTCCTCTGCCTGGAGATAGTCTTCACGTGCTATCAGTTGTTCGTTTACCAAACGTTTATACTGCTCATAACGGCGTTGCTTCCCGATAAGCTCTTTATTCAGGCCAATACGTTCTTGTTTCAGTTGCAGTCGTTCCTGCTCCACACTAATCCGGGTATTACGCAACTCGTTTTCCTGATAAGCAAGATCGGCTTCACTCTGCATGATACCGATATTGAGCAATGGGTTGCTAAGACGCAGAATCACATCACCGGCCTTTACCATAGCTCCCTCTTCTTTCAGGCGCTCTTCCACACGACCGCCCTCGATGGCATCCATATAGATAATCCGGCTAGGCATGACCTGACCAATCACACGGATATAATCACTGAACTCGGCCTGCTTGACAGTAGCAATTGTCAGCCGGTCTTTCTCCACTGCCATAGAAGAGGCTGTATCTCTGAAAATAAAATAGGCAATCACAGCAAGTCCGAGCATTACCCCACCGACCCAATAAAGACGTTTGCGATTGATGCCGGGTTTTCGTTCAATAAGTGTATCCATAATGGTTTATAAAAAAGTTCCTTGTCGATAATATTTTTCTAGTTTCATCATCATTTCTATTTGCAAGCGTACACGAACCAGTTCTGCTTTGGCAGCAATAAACCGGTTACGGGCTTCCATCAGTTGAAAGACGGAAATCAATCCCTCTTCCCATTTCCGTTCGGATTCTTTCAGTACCAGTGTTTCAGCGTCAAGTTGTGATAATGCCTGCTGATGTTCACTATATCCGGTGTGAAGAGAAAGGAGTGTTTGCTCAATATCCGTATATAATTGTTGTTTTTCAAGTTCTTCTTCGTTTTTGAGCCGATACATATTCAATTTCAGCTTGCGCTGATTGGTCAAACGTTGCAAACCGCTTAGCAGGGGAAAGGAGATGCCAACACCCACATATTTTCCTATATTATCACGCAATTGTCTGGCCGAGAAAGCTGTATTATAATAATTGGAACCGACGGTGAAACGAGCAAAGACAGAGGGTGAGAAAGCTCCTCCCGCTATCGCATACTCTTTATGAGCTGCTTTTTGTTTCAAATCAATCATACGTATGGAGGGCAATATTTCGATAGATTGTGCGTATAGAGTTTCCACAGTCGAAACAGAATATGGTGGTAATTGGGATGCTGTAATCGTATCCAGAATAGCGAGTGTGTCGCCCGGCTGGATATTCATTAATTGTTTCAGATGCAATAAAGCGATCCGACTGCTATTTTCGCGCGACTGATAACGATAAATATCTCCCTCCCGGCGTGCTTTCACCTCCTGTAAATCGGAAGCTGATTTCAATCCCAGTTCCACGAAGACCTCTGTCTGTTTCAAATACCTTTCGCTCAACCGGCTTTGTTCCAAAGCAAGATCGAGCAATTTTCTCTCCAGAATCAGTTTGTAATAAGCATCCGTCACCTGATAGGCCAGTTCATTCTGTTTCTCTTTCAGCTCCCATTCACTGCGTTCTTTGTTCATTTTCCGGAAACGCACCTGATTGATACGCGAAAAGCCTTCAAATAAGGAAAGTGTCATATCAAGTCCCACCGTTCCCTCTTCAAAAGATTCACTGGTATACCCATTGGTGTCAGGATCCAGCGAACGTCCGAATCGTTTGCCTGTTTCCGCATTAACCACTATGTGCGGCAGGAAAGCACCGACAGAAGCTATATAATCCGCTTTCGTTTCCTTTATGCCGATAACTCCGTTACGTACAGCCGGATTCTGTTTATAAGCCAAACGAATGCAATCGTCCAAACTCATAGCGGATTGGGCTAGCAGGAAAACCGGCACTGAAAGCAATAGTAGTAAAAGAAATCTTTTCATCCTTTATAATATATGATTGTGTGATAGCAGGATGATAAAAGCAAATGCAATGCCACAAATCATAAATAATTGATTATAAAACAAATAGAAATTACATAATTCTTCCACCGTCCAAAAATTAAACGCCCTAACGTCCAATAATTGGACATTACCGAGAGAATCCCTCTATTCTACCCTATTCTAACTCGTTCTGACTCATTCCAGCATAAACTTTGTATGAAAACGTCTAATTATTGGACACTCCCTTGCAAAGAAAATCAAAAACAGATACCTTTACCCGGAAACTTAAAAGGAACATTCAACGGACAGAGCCCCCAATCTTGCGTATGGAAACAGGAACGATTTTAATTGTAGACGACAATAAGAGTGTATTAGCCTCACTGGAGTTATTACTCGAGAATGTGTTCAGCACAGTCCGCACAGCTGCCAATCCTAATCAAATCACGACCATCTTATCTACCACTCCGATTGATATTGTGATTCTGGATATGAACTTTTCAGCAGGAATCAACAATGGTAACGAGGGACTGTACTGGCTGAAACATATCCATGAAATCCGCCCTTCACTGCCCGTTATTATGCTAACCGCCTACGGTGATGTAGAATTAGCCGTTAAAGCACTGAAGAATGGTGCAACAGATTTTCTACTAAAACCATGGGATAACCACATACTGATACAGAAAATAAAGGAAGCCTATCAAAACAATCGTCCAACCCATCATAAAAACTCTCCCAAATCAACCCAGAAAGCATCCGGTGATGAAAATCTGAATAAGTCAGAAATGTTGATCGGTCATTCCCCTGCAATGCTACAGCTAATTAAGGTAGTTACTAAAGTCGCCAAAACCGATGCCAATATCCTGATAACCGGAGAAAACGGAACAGGAAAAGAGATGTTAGCCAGGGAAATACATCGCTTATCTTCACGAAACACCCGTCAGTTACTTAGTGTCGATATGGGGGCTATCAGCGAATCGCTCTTTGAGAGTGAACTCTTCGGACACGAACGTGGAGCGTTTACTGATGCTTATGAAAGCCGTCCGGGTAAATTCGAAGCCGCCAATGGTGGTTCGCTTTTTATGGATGAAATCGGAAATCTCCCTCTTGCATTGCAGGCCAAACTACTGACTGTACTACAAAACCGAAATATCACCCGAATCGGAAGCAACAAAGTGATTCCCGTTGATATCCGACTCATCTCCGCCACCAACAAAGACATACCGGAGATGATTAAAGAAGGTTTGTTCCGCGAAGACTTATTCTATCGCATCAATACCATCCATCTGGAAATTCCCCCTTTGAGAGAACGGGGAGATGATCTATTATTATTCATCGATGCTTTTCTTCATCGCTTCGCTTCCAAATATCAACGACCGGAAATGCGAATGCATGAGCAAACGATTGAAAAGCTACGCTCCTATCATTGGCCGGGCAATATCCGGGAACTGCAACACACCATCGAAAAGGCGGTTATTTTATGCGAAAGCAACGTGATACGTCCTAAAGATATTCTGGTGAAACAGACTTGGAAACCACAGACAGTCCAAGCGGTGCCCAATCTGGAAGAAGTGGAACGACAAGCCATCGAGACGGCCATCTTGCAAAATAATGGAAACCTGACTGCTGCGGCCGAACAACTTGGTATCAGCCGACAAACGCTCTACAATAAACTGAAACGATTTAAGCCCTAAGCCGTATGCTATTCAGCCGACATATATATTGGACCACATTAGGACATATCCTATTTATTCTTGCTACCGCAGGAACAGGTCTATGGCTCATTATTTCCCAACAAGGAGTGGTAATAGGGATATTACTGGTTATCTGCTCCTTGTTTCAGATTGGAAGATTAGTGAATAAGCTAAACTCTTTCAACCAAAAATTACGCCTTTTCTTCGATGCGATAGAAGACAAAGACAATATGCTCTATTTCCCCGAAAACAATGTCAGCCGGGAACAGGAAATGCTGAATCGTTCACTCAACCGTATCAATGCCCTGCTCATCCGAACTCAAGCTGAATATTCAAAGCAGGAACATTTCTACCGTTCGCTATTGGAAGAAGTCCCTAGCGGTGTGTTGGCATGGGATTCTTCCGGAAAAATAATGATGGCCAACAGTGCCGCACTGACTTTATTGGGATGCCAGCAACTAGCCCAATACGACCAACTGAAACCTATCCTGCAGGAAAAAGAGAAGAAAGAACGACTTAGTCTGTCTCAAAACCAGATGAAATTACAGAACGAAACTATTACCATCTTATCCATCAAGGATATCAGCAATGAACTGAATGATAAAGAGAGTGAATCATGGAACAAGCTAAGCCACGTGCTTACCCACGAAATCATGAATACCATTGCTCCCATCATCTCCCTGTCGCAAACATTATCCGCATATCCGGACAACAGCGAAAAAACACTTCGCGGACTTCATATCATCCAGGCACAAAGTGAACGCCTGCTGGAATTTACCGAATCTTTCCGTCGTCTCTCCTATCTGCCCCAACCGGAAAGGAAACGGTTTTCACTAACAGCCCTCCTGCAAAATCTGCAAGAACTCCTGTCTACCGATTTTCAGGAAAATCAGATTCATTTCACACTTACCTGTCAGCCGGAATTCATCGACATGGATGGAGACGAGAACCAGCTATCCCAAGTCCTGCTCAATCTCCTTAGAAACTCCATTCAGGCGTTAGACGGAAGAACAGACGGAGCAATCGAAATTTATGCATATCGGGACGAGCATATATCTATCGACGTCACAGACAATGGTCCCGGTATCCCCGATGAACTGCAGGAAAAAATATTCATTCCGTTCTTCACCACCAAATCCGAAGGAACCGGTATCGGATTAAGTCTCTGCCGACAAATCATCCGTAACCACAACGGTCATTTGTCTATTTTGGAAAGCCGTCCCGGTAAAACAATTTTTCATATCGACATTTCACTGTAAAACAAACCTTTCACGGCCTTCGAGTGTTTATTATCATATAAACGAATTTTACACGATATGAGCACCAAAGAACAATACTGGAAATATTCCCTCATTGTCATCATCCTGTTTATGGGAGTCATCATCTTCCGCCAAATCACTCCTTTTCTGGGGGGATTGCTGGGAGCACTCACCATCTACATTCTTGTACGCGGACAGATGAATCATCTGGTAGAAAAACGAAAGCTGAAACGAAGCATCAGCGCACTGTTGATTACCGCAGAAACGATTTTCGTCTTTCTTATCCCTTTGGGATTGACTGTCTGGATGGTGGCAAACAAGTTACAGGATATCAATCTGGATCCACAGACCTATATTGCACCTATTCAACAGGTAGCAGAATTCATCAAAGAGAAAACAGGATACGATGTATTGGGAAAAGATACGCTGTCATTCATCATGTCCATACTTCCCCGTATCGGACAAATTATAATGGAAAGCATCAGCAGCCTTGCCATCAACCTGTTCGTCATGATCTTTGTGCTTTACTTCATGCTGATTGGAGGAAAAAAGATGGAAGCTTATGTCAATGACATTCTGCCATTTAATGAAACCAATACGCAGGAAGTCATTCACGAAATCAATATGATTGTCCGTTCCAATGCTATCGGCATTCCCTTACTGGCTATCATTCAGGGAGGCGTGGCTATGATAGGCTATCTGCTTTTCGGAGCACCCAACATACTGATGCTGGGATTCCTGACCTGCTTTGCAACCATCATTCCGATGGTAGGTACGGCATTGGTATGGTTTCCTGTAGCCGCTTATCTTGCCATCAGCGGAGACTGGTTCAACGCCATCGGGCTTTTTGGCTATGGAGCTATCGTCGTATCGCAATCGGACAACCTTATCCGGTTCATCCTTCAAAAGAAGATGGCGGATACACATCCGCTTATCACTATTTTCGGAGTAGTCATCGGCCTGCCGATATTCGGGTTTATGGGAGTCATCTTCGGTCCGTTGCTGCTTTCATTATTCTTTCTTTTTGTGGATATGTTCAAGAAAGAATATCTCGACTTGCGAAATAACCTCCCATCGAGATGACGAAACTACCGAAAAATTGTGTACTTTTGCGGCTGTAAAAACGACACTAAAATTTGATGGAAACATTTACATTCAATACTGTCGAACTGATTCTTTTATCGGTGGCAGGTATTCTTTTTATCATCCAGCTCATTTATTATTTCGGCCTGTACAATCGAATACATGTCCACAATAAAGCTGTAGGCAAAGAAGAGGTGCATTTCATACGAGAACTGCCTCCACTTTCCGTGATTCTCCGTGCACGCAATGAGGCTGAAAATCTTCGTAAAATTCTACCTGCCATTCTGGAACAGGACTATCCACAATTTGAAGTGATTGTCATCAATGATGCTTCCACAGATGATACCGAGGATATACTGGGAGTGATGGAAGAAAAATATCCTCATCTTTATCATAGTTTTACGCCCGAAAGTGCACGCTATATCAGTCATAAGAAACTGGCTCTAACGTTAGGCATCAAAGCCAGCAAACATGACTGGCTCGTATTTACGGAAACAAACTGTATGCCCGCCAGCAACCAGTGGCTAAAACTGATGGCACGTAATTTCACTCCGCAGACCCAAATTGTGTTGGGATATAGCGGATACGACCGCACAAAGGGATGGTTGCACAAACGTACTGCATTCGATACTTTGTTCCAGTCTTTGCGCTATCTGGGATTCGCGCTAGCCGGAAAACCTTATATCGGTATCGGACGCAACCTGGCTTACCGGAAAGAACTATTCTTTCAACAGAAAGGTTTCTCCAAATACCTGAATCTGCAACGTGGAGAAGATGATTTATTCATTAATGAACTAGCTACCTCCGCCAACACCCGTGTTGAAACAGACTTCAACGCTACCACACGGATACAGCCCGTATATCGCTACAAAGATTGGAAAGAAGAAAAGGTTAGTTATATGGCTACTGCCAGATTCTACCACGGAATACAGCGTTACCTCCTGGGATTTGAGACATTCTCCCGTTTGTTATTCTATATTGCCTGTATAGCAGGTATCGTATTCGGGATACTTAATTTCCACTGGCTAGTAGCAGGCATCGCATTCCTGATGTGGTTACTGCGCTTTACAGTACAAGCTGTCATTATCAACCGCACGGCAAAAGAAATGGGTGGAGGACGAAAATACTATTTCTCGTTACCTGTTTTCGACCTTATCCAACCTGTACAGTCATTGAAGTTCAAACTCTGCCGTTTCTTCCGGGGAAAAGGAGATTTCATGAGAAGATAAACCGGATTTCGTGAGAAGACAGACTTATTGTTAAATCAATCGCTGCATATAAATAGCATCCGAACCATCGTGATAATAGCATGGCTTTATTCCTGTTGGAATAAAGCCATTTTTCATATATAGCCCGATAGCGGAAGTATTGGTCACTTTCACTTCAAGCGTAATCTTTGCAGCCTTACATTCACCGGCCGTCTGAATCGTCTGGTCCATCAATACCTGCCCCAGTCCTCTTCCTCTATAATCCGGATGAACAGCTATCGAATAGATTCTTAAATAGCGAGTTCCCCCATGAAATAACAGGGAGACATAAGCGATCACCCTATCCGCCTCCATCATCACATAGAAAGTTCCTTTCGAACGGCTTATCAGATAGGCAAACTGCTCTATTGAAAAACTGTCTTCCCGGAAACACTCCCACTCTATTTCCAAAATAGCGGGAATGTCTGCCTGCTGTGCTTTACGGACGATTATCGGCTCCATAATCAATAATGTTTTGTTTCTAGCACTTGTTCAAAGTGATTCAACAAGCGGTAATACATTTCATCACCGATAATGGCATCTTCCAGTCCATGATCGATACTCGGATTATCATTGATTTCAATTACATAAGCCTTATCATCCACCATTTTCAGATCGACTCCATACAACCCTTTTCCTATCAGATTGGCAGCCTTTACAGCTGTATCCAATACCACACGAGGCACCTGATAAATAGGAATCGTATCTACCAATCCACAACGGCTTCTGCCCGAATCATAGTGACAGTAAATTTGCCAATGTCCTTTCGCCATATAATATTTGCAGGCATAGAGCGGTACACCGTTCAATAGACCGACACGCCAGTCAAACTCCGTTGGAGTAAATGCCTGTGCCAACAAGATAGCCGATTTTTCAAACAGTATCTTCAGACTGGCTTGCAGTTCTTCTTCGTTCGACACCTTTTTCATACCAATGGAATAAGAGCCATCCGGTATTTTCAGGATAAAAGGAGCGCCCACCTGTTCGCTTATCTGTTCGAACGAATGATGGCTGGATTGAAAAATCAATGTAGACTTGGGAGCAGATATCTTTTCCTTCTCAAAAAGTTCTTTCAGATACACTTTGTTCGTACACCGGATGATAGACAACGGATCGTCAATGACAGCCATTCCGTTTTGTGCAGCCAACTGTGACAAATGGAATGTATAATGATTGAGCGAAGTTGTAGTACGAATAAACAAGGCATCAAATTCGAGCAAACGGATAGCATCATCTTCGGTTATCATCTCCACATGGATGTTCATTTTCTTAGCTACCTCCGTCAATTTGTGCAGAGCACCTTTATTGCTGGGAGGAAATTTCTCCTGTGGATCGACCAATACAGCGAGACTGTAACGGGAAGCCTTTGCCGACTTCGGTGCACGCCATATTTTCTTGTTAAAGTTATCCAGCGTATTGGCAAAGAAATCCTGCTCTGCATCATTAAGCTGATTCAGGGGAAGAAAATGAATGCCCTCGATCTGATTTCTGGGATGAGTATTCAAAGCCACTCTTAACAATGGGCAAGGGTAATTCTCGAAAATAAAACGCGCAATCCGTTCCAGACCTTTTTCCCGGCATTTGCCAAAGTAAATATTCAGGTACCAGATATCATCCTTGATGTCATTCTTCTGTATCCATTGATAACAAAGGGCTTGCAGACTACGGTCCATCCGCACCCCCGTTCCAACCTCCATTTTGTTGATGATATCAACATCCGGAATGACTTTCTGTCCTCTCGTTTGGGCTAGCAGCGAACAGTAATACCCTTCAGAGTTATAGCTGTAATCATTGCTAAGATTAATAACTAACTTCCGGTCTTTCTCCACCGGCTTGTTTTTTAGATAGTCGGAAACAGTCAGGACACTACTTGTCTCATAATACGGTTTCCAGTCATCCAGATTATCCAACAGAATTAACACATTATTCATAATGGTTAAAAATTAAACCTACAAGAGGATATTAAGTAAATTGGGCGCAAATATAGACATATTATTCACTCCACATCACGCAATGGACCAAATTATTTTTGCAGTAAAAATCAGATAGGAAAAAAGAGGATTATTCGTATCTCATGGAGCTTGCCGGATTGATCTTAGTGATAAGAAATGAAGGACCAATCAGCATCAATACAGATGCAAACAAAGTGCCGAGATTAATCAAAACGAAAAGTAATACATTAAAGGAAACCGGAACGGTATCCACATAGTAAGTCTCCGGATCAAGTTTAAAAAGTCCGAACTGTGACTGAAAAATGCAGAAAGTCAAACCAATGGCATTGCCCCAAAGCATTCCTTTACCAATCAAAAAGACTGCAAACCAAAGAAAGGTTCTACGAATCGTGAAATTGTTGGCTCCCAATGCTTTTAGAATACCAATCATATTGGTACGTTCGATGATGATTATCAACAGACCGGAAATCATAGTAAAACCGGCCACCCCTATCATCAGAAACAGGATGACCCATACATTCAAATCCAACAAGTCGAGCCAAGCGAAGATCTGCGGATTCAACTGTTCGATATTACGCACATAATACACACCGCCCAGTTTATCCATCTGGTTGTCTATATCGGTTGCGATTTCATACGTTATGTCCTCCAGTTTATCATAATCTTTCACCTGTAACTCTATACCGGTCACCTGTTCCGGTTGCCAGCCGTTCAATCGATTCACCAGATTAAGATCCGTCAATAAAAAGAGATTGTCATATTCGGAAAAGTTCGTTTGATAAATTCCGGCAATTGTCAGACGCCGTGCACGGATATCGTCCTGTATGTAATAGGTGTATATCTTATCTCCCAGTTTCAACTTCATCTTAGTGGCCAATGCCTTGGAAATAAGCACCTGATTGGAAGAAACAGAATCACTGAAAACAGGTATCTCACCTTCCACCAAATATTCCTTAATGAAATGAGGGTCAAATTCCGGACCTACGCCTTTTAATACCATTCCCTGAAAAGCATCATCCGTCTTAATCATTCCCGGTTTGGTGGAAAAACGCTGTACATGGCTTATCTCCGGATAATCAGCAAGAGCAGTCATCATACTGTCTCCTACCACAATCGGATGAGTTTCGTAAGAACTGACCGCATCCAGATTGGTAATCTGGATATGCGATCCAAACCCTATAACTTTATTTCTCACTTCACTTTTAAACCCGATGACTACCGCCACTGCAATAATCATTACGGCCAAACCAATAGCAATACCCGCCATGGCAATGAGGACCGCAGGACGTGACACCTGCTTTCCGCCATCGCTTTCACGATAGATACGCCGGGCTATGAAAAGTGATAAAGACAATTTGTATAAATACTTAATACCTAATACTTAATACTAGAATTTATTCCGTTCTTCCCGGATACACTTCCAAAGCCTTCTGCAAGACAAAAAGTGCACGGGTTAAATCTTCTTTTTTCAATACGTAAGCAATACGAACCTCGTTGATTCCAGATCCCGGAGTGGTATAGAAACCGGAAGCCGGAGCCATGAATACAGTCTGACCTTCATACTCAAAATCAGAAAGACACCATGCGCAGAACTTATCGGAGTCATCTACCGGAAGTTTGGCCACTGTATAGAAAGCTCCCATCGGAATGGGCGAATAAACGCCGGGAATACGGTTCAAACCGTCAATCAAACATTTACGACGTTCTACATACTCATCATACGTTTCGCGTGAATATTCTTCCGGAGCATCCAAAGAAGCTTCTGCAGCAATCTGTCCAATCAACGGAGGACTCAAACGAGCCTGACAGAACTTCATAACAGCATCGCGTATCTCCTTGTTTTTGGTAATCAACGCACCAATGCGGATACCACATTCGGAATATCGTTTGGATACCGAATCAATCAGTACCACATTATTTTCAATACCTTCCAGATGGCAGGCAGAAATATAAGGAGAACCGGTATATATGAACTCACGATATACTTCATCAGAGAAAAGGAATAAATCGTACTTCTTTACCAAGTCACGAATCTGATTCATTTCACGACGTGTATACAAATAACCGGTAGGATTGTTTGGGTTACAAATAAGAATCGCTTTCGTACGTTCATTAATCAGTTCTTCAAACTTCTCTACTTTCGGAAGAGAAAAACCTTCTTCAATGGTCGTAGCAATAGTACGAATCTTAGCCCCGGCAGAGATTGCAAATGCCATATAGTTAGCGTATGCAGGTTCCGGAACGATAATTTCATCTCCCGGATTCAGGCAGGAAAGGAAGGAAAAAAGCACGGCTTCCGAACCTCCTGATGTAATGATTATATCGTCTGCTGTAAGGTTGATATTGAACTTTGCATAATATCCCACTAATTTTTCGCGATAGCTACGATAACCTGCACTGGGGCTATATTCCAGCACTTTACGATCAATATTGCGTATCGCGTCAATCGCGGCCTGAGGAGTGGGCAGATCAGGCTGTCCGATGTTCAGGTGAAACACATGGACTCCGCGTTGCTTGGCAGCGTCTGCCAAAGGAGCCAGTTTTCTGATAGGAGATGCAGGCATCTCGTTTCCGCGAATGGATATGGTTGGCATAATTTTAACTACAAATTACTAATTACTATTTACTTTTTCTACTTGGAGCTGCAAATGTACGCAATAATTTGAATACAGAGACATAAAAACTTTAAAAACCTTAGCAAGGTTAAAATCGTTATGGTAAATTGAAAAGAAAGCTATACATTTGTCATACGGAAAACTTAAAACAATATCATAATGACCATACACCTTATCTCATTCGCTTCAATACTTCACAAACAAGTCTCGCTACGTAGCTCGCACGAAGCTATTTTGAGCGAGATTGAAAAATATTATACTGTAAAGTTCGTCGACCATCAAGATATGGACAAACTTAGTAGTGACGATTTCAAAATCATTTTCGTCGCTACCGGTGGGGTGGAAAGACTGGTCATACAGCATTTCGAAAACCTCCCTCGCCCCGCCATTTTACTGGCAGACGGCATGCAGAATTCTCTTGCTGCCGCACTGGAAATTTCCACCTGGTTACGGGGACGCGGAATGAAAAGTGAAATTCTGCACGGTGAATTACCGGCTATCATCTTACGTATCCATACACTTTATAATAATTTCCAGGCACAACGTTCCTTGTTCGGCAAACGTATCGGAGTCATTGGAAGTCCTTCTTCCTGGTTAGTTGCCAGTAACGTAGACTACTTGTTGGCAAAACGTCGTTGGGGAATCGAATATGTAGATATTCCATTGGAACGGATTTATGAACAATTTAAACACATTACGGATGACCAAGTCGGAGCATCATGCGCAGCTGTAGCATCACAAGCTCTTGCCTGCCGCGAAGGAACTCCCGAAGATTTAATCAAAGCGATGCGATTATACCGGGCAATCAAAAAGGTCTGTCAGGAAGAAAATCTGGAAGCGCTGACATTAAGCTGCTTTAAACTGATTGAACAAATCGACACTACCGGATGCGTGGCATTATCTTTATTGAATGATGACGGGATAATAGCAGGTTGTGAAGGAGATCTTCAATCTGTATTTACGCTATTAGCAGTTAAAGCACTTACGGGTAAAGACGGATTTATGGCAAATCCTTCCATGATTAATTCCCGTACGAATGAACTGATATTGGCACATTGCACCGTAGGTCTCAAACAAACGGAGAGATATATTATCCGCAATCACTTTGAAACAGAAAAAGGAATTGCCATACAAGGGCTACTTCCGACGGGGGATGTAACGATCATAAAATGTGGCGGTGAATGTCTGGATGAATATTACTTGTCTACAGGAACATTGACTGAAAACACTAATTATATTAATATGTGCCGTACACAAGTGCGCATCCGCATGAATACTCCGGCCGAATACTTCTTAAAGAATCCACTGGGAAATCATCATATTATGCTTCATGGTAACTATGAAGATACGTTGAACGAGTTTTTCCAGGCAAATGCTTGCAAGAGGATGGAATAAAGGCATCTATAAAAAACGAAAGATTTATGATAGGAGAAATTACATGTGCTATAAATAGAGTTGAAGAGCAAATAGAGCAGCTCTTTGACGAAAAAGAGGAGTTTATCATGGCCTATGAAGATGCGCTACCTAGAACTATGTATCTGAAGAAGTTGACTGAAATTGATTCACGAATAGACGAGCTAAAGAAAACGTTGATTTCGTTGAATGAAGAGAAACAAGAGATCCTGGATATGGAATAACTTATCCTATGGGAATATCTTCCCATTTCCCCCCATGCCATTCTACCACCGAAGTAAAACCTGCTTTCTTCAAAGCGGCTAACCCTTCGAAGCGGGCATTGTTTATTCTTTCAGGGTAGTGCGCATCACTATTCACCTGTACCCGAATACCCAATTCTTTCAGGAAAGGGAAATAACGTTCATTCGGATAGAATGTACCCAGCTCATGATAAGACTTGGTATTGATTTCCACCATATAACCACGTGCGGCAATCACCGCGAAGTAATCGCGGACCAACGTGTCATACCATGCTTCATCAAGCAAACCCGGACGATAACAGGAAGCGTTATAATGCATCTTGTCAGCATGGCCGACAATATCAAATCCTCCCAGCTCTACCATACGGAGCAGGTTCTTATAATAAAGGTGGACAACAGAATCCAAGTCACCATCGAAGTGCCTGTCTACCAATTGACGGAAAAGATCTGCCGGGGTATCAATATCTACGATTTTCCCTTCTGGAGAATACAACATATGCACAGAACCTATCCGGTAGTCAAGTGGTAGTTTTTGAAAACAAGGCAAAGAGGGATTGTTTTCTTCATTCAGGTAGTCAATTTCGAGACCGATGGCAAGCTCTATCTTACCTGCATATTTCTTTTTCAGACGAGAGAATTCGGAAAGGTAATCTTCCATTCTATCCCACTCCATCGTCCATGCGGTAGAAAATGGTAGTGGAGCATGAGAAGAAATGCCATAAGAAGTAAACCCTTCGCTGATAGCAAAACGAATAAAATCGTCCATATTGGCTCGTCCGTCGCAATACAGGCAGTGGCTATGATAATTGGTTAGGTTTGTCATACTAGGTTATATTGTCTGGGGGTATATTATCATTATTTGGTTATCCGGGAATATAATAAACTATACTTGTGCCATCGAAGTGGCACAAAGGTGCCAATATAGTGGCACGAATCAGCCTTCTATTTCGCTAAGTTCCAACCAACGCATTGTCTTTTCGTCAATCATATCATTGACTTCGGGCAAACGTTTTGACTTTTCAGTCAATTCGTCAACGGAAAGTGTGCCGCTACAAAGAAGTTCCTCAATTTGTGTTTTTTCAGCTTCCAGTTCGGCGATTTCTTTTTCCAGTTGCTCGAATTCACGCTTTTCCTTGAAGCTCATCTTACGTTTGTCGTTCAGGCGGACACGGGCGGTCTTTTCTTCCTGCGGCTTCTCCGCTTCTTTCTCTTTTTGTTCTTTCGCCTCTTTCCAGTCACGATAATCACTATAATTTCCGGGGAAGTCACGGATATCTCCCTGCCCGTTGAATACCATCAGGTGATCTACTACTTTATCCATAAAGTAACGGTCATGGGAAACGACAATCACACAGCCTTTGAAGTTTTGGAGATATTCTTCGAGCACATTCAGCGTGATAATATCGAGGTCATTGGTAGGCTCGTCCAATACTAGAAAGTTAGGATTACGCATCAGGATGGTACAAAGGTAAAGACGGCGACGCTCTCCCCCACTCAATTTATAGACATAGCTATGCTGGGTTTCAGGAGTAAACAGGAAATGCTGCAGAAATTGAGAAGCAGTCAGCTTCTTTCCATTGCCCAATTCGATGACTTCGGCAATATCCTGTATCACATCAATCACTTTCATCTGTTCGTCAAACTGAAGTCCGTCCTGCGAATAATAACCGAAACGAACTGTTTCGCCAATATCCACTGTTCCGCTATCAGGCTTGACTTGTCCCATCAATATCTTGATAAAAGTAGATTTTCCGGTTCCGTTATTTCCTACAATTCCCATCTTCTCATAACGAGAGAAGATATAAGAGAAATCATCCAGAATCTTCAGATCTCCGAAACTCTTGAAAAGATGGTCGGCTTCGAATATCTTGCTTCCGATATACGATGCTTTCACTTCCAGCTTTACATTATCAGTATTAAAACGCTGCTTCGCAACCTTTTCCAATTCGTAGAAAGCATCTTCCCGGTAACGAGCCTTATGTCCGCGTGCCTGCGGCATCCGGCGCATCCAGTCGAGTTCTGTACGATACAGATTATTGGCACGCTCTATTTCCACGCTCTTAGATTCAATACGTTCCTGACGCTTTTCGAGATAATAGCTGTAGTTACCTTTATATTGGTAGATTTGTTGATTGTCTATTTCGATAATCTCGGAGCAAACACGATCAAGGAAGTAACGGTCGTGAGTCACCATCAGCAGGCTAAGGTTGGTACGACGCAGGTAATCTT
The DNA here is from genome assembly GCF_003604005.1 of Bacteroides sp. OF03-11BH. Taxonomy (NCBI): domain Bacteria; kingdom Pseudomonadati; phylum Bacteroidota; class Bacteroidia; order Bacteroidales; family Bacteroidaceae; genus Bacteroides; species Bacteroides sp. OF03-11BH. The sequence continues at coordinate 58,282 of NZ_QTMW01000017.1, forward strand.
CCAACCATTCGGTCATATCCAAGTCCAGATGGTTGGTCGGCTCATCAAGGATTAACAGGTCCGGTTCGGTAATCAAAGCATTTGCCAAAGCAACACGCTTCAGCTGTCCGCCGGACAGTTGCTTCACTTTCTGATCGAAATTACGGATTTTAAGTTGTGAAAGGATTTGCTTGGCTTTCTGTTCATACTCCCAAGCTTTCTCCTGATCCATACGTGCCAAGAGGTTTTCCAATCCCGGATGACCTTCGGTTTCCATGCAGCGTTCGTACTCCTTTATCAATTCCACCGTGCTGTTACCATGATGGAAACAGGCTTCGAGCACTGTCAGTTCTTCGGGATATTGCGGATCCTGTTCCAGGTAATCCACCCGAAGATCACGACGAAAAACAATATTACCGCTATCATAACCTTCCTTTCCGGCAATGATATTCAGTAAGGTAGTCTTTCCACTACCGTTCTTTGCTATTAATCCTACCCGCTGACCTTCGGCAATGCCCAAAGATACATTTTCAAAAAGAACCAAGTCACCGAAAGACTTGGTCAGGTTATCTATCTGTAAATAAGGTACTGCCATTTTAATCCAAACACTTCTTATATTCTTCTATTACATTGCAAGGCTCTCCCGCCTTTACTTTACTCCAAACGAGCTTCATCGGGTCGATGGTCCGATCTTTATATTGGAGAACAGGAGCTTCCCGGTTGCCGTCAATCAACGTTTTCCATTCCATGCCATCCACTTCATTTGCCAGAATTGCACAAACAGTGATACCAATAGCCAACCATTCCTCTTTCTTTTTCAAACCAATCTTACCGCTGTCAATCACTTGTTGAAGTTTCTCCAAGTCCTCTTCTATTCCTTGAAAATCCTTTTTCAGTTCCTGCTTCACAGTAGATACCACCCATTCATATCCCTCATTAATCAAATAAATTTCAGAAAGACGTACAGGAATCAATTCAGCAGGATACTTCTGCCCTTCTTTACGTACCTCCAAAGTAGCGATTACATCTTCCGCCTCCTTCACAACTCCACCTTTAGGCACGGTGAAAGAACATTCAAAAGCAATATCGTCAACGCCTGTAATCCACAAATGGGAAGTATAATAAGTTCCCTCCTCCTGAAACATTTCTTTACTATACGCACATTCCCACGTTCCGACTTTCACCAATGAAGCCGAATCGTTCTCTTTCAGTTCCTGCCGGATGGCATCTTTGCCATAACCGGCTTTTCCTTTAAATGCGGATATACGAAAATTCCCCGTCCATACATCGGGATTATAGAAAAGAAAAGAGCCTTCGCCATCTTCAAACTCATTCCAGTCTGATGGATAGTTCATAGAAAACCATGCTCCGGGAGAGATAAATTTCTTGCCTTGCATCCTTTTACTTTAAAATGATTACTTGGCAAAAGTACGAATTAAATACGAATTACAAAACATCATTTCCCTATTGGCTGTATTTTCCTCCGCACATCTTTAGAAATCTCCAGAAACATATAATTCAATTTCCCGGAATGAATACCTTCTTCGTTCTCCTTATACTTCTTATTAGCATATTGCTTCGATTTCTCGAAAGTCAATAGCGACATTTCATTCTGCGACTTGCCTACCATTGTGGAGTCCAGCTGTTCATCCGGGAAAAAGTCATCCAGATCGACATCACCAATCATTGTTGTTTCTAGGAAGTTCTTATCAGTATGTGAATTATCGGTATAATACCCCACAAACATGTGTCCCGGCGTACGTACCAGAATAGGATCGATATTTATAGCCCGAAGCAGTGATGCAAACAGTACGCTACCGTCCACACAATTAATCTGCGAAGATTCCAGTGCATCATCAAACGTACGAACCCGCTGCGAGAAAACAACATTACTCGAAAGGCTGGTGTTGGAAACAGAACTGTAACGGAATTTGCGTTTCTGCAATATATTCCAGAGAGCATACACCTGCTTGTCCACCGCCCCTTTAGCCTTACTCTGATAGCCTAAGAAGCGATTGACAATACGAGTATTCAGTGCTTCGCGAAGCAACTGGTCAATCATAGGATTCTCTTCATTGACATAGGCAGCAAAGAAAATACTTGTATCATGGAATTTGGTTCCATTCGATACATACCCCAACAGACATTCATTGATACTGCGCACAGAGAATGTACGCACCCGTTGCCCCAGATCTTTTCCATTCATCTCGACAGTAATAGCCACACTTACCGGTTCTGCCTGCACCTCATTTTTCAGAGCTTCATAGTTCCAGATGATATCAGGATAAATCGTATATTCCGTTCGAGGCTTGTTTAGTACAAATTCCGACACCGAACGGGAGAAAAAAGGCGTTTCAGCCACTTCAATCCGTACCCGGCTATAGGCTATCTTCGACTTCACCCGAACAGCAATACACGATTTCGGATTCCCCAAATAATTAGAATCCGACGGAACAATCACCTGCGCATCAGTAGTGGCAACAGACAAAATCGCTGAAGGAAATATATTTCCGCCCAGATCATCCACAATTTCAAAACCGGAATTGAATGAAGTATATTTAAACACAGACATACCGCCAAGGAGAATTAACAGTACCACCACCGATCCTATTATTTCCTTCCGATGCCGTTTTAAGTCAATTTTTATCATTATTTGTAGTTTCTATAATCAAACGTTTCTATTGTATCTCGCTAACAAAGATAACAAATAGTGAGCGGTTTTTCCTCTTACAATCAACAAAAACTTCCATATTCCTCATCAATTCTCGGAATTCCCGGAATGTAACACGATTGTAACGTCTGTTTCATCTGCCCGTAACAAAGTCTCCTCATCTTTGCAAAGGATAAAATAAAAACGTAACTTTGTCATATCACATTAATACATACATCTTATGAACGATTACCGTATTCTAGTTGTCGACGATGAAGAAGACCTCTGTGAGATTCTGAAATTCAATCTTGAAAACGAAGGTTATGAAGTTGATACTGCAAACTCTGCTGAAGAAGCAATGAAGATGGACATCAGCAGCTATCACTTGATTCTCCTCGATGTGATGATGGGAGAAATCTCCGGATTCAAAATGGCGAACATCCTGAAAAAAGACAAGAAAACAGCTAAAGTGCCTATTATCTTTATCACAGCAAAAGATACCGAAAACGATACTGTGACCGGATTCAACCTGGGAGCAGACGATTATATTTCAAAACCTTTCTCGCTGCGTGAAGTCATCGCCCGTGTGAAAGCCGTATTAAGACGCACAGTGACAACGGAAACGGAAAGAGTCCCCGAACGTCTTACTTATCAGTCGCTCGTTATTGACATCACAAAGAAAAAAGTAAGTATCGACGATGAAGAAGTGCCATTGACCAAAAAAGAATTTGAGATCTTGCTTCTGCTGGTACAGAATAAAGGACGTGTATTTTCCCGTGAAGACATCCTGGCCCGCATCTGGAGTGACGAAGTGTACGTGCTCGACCGTACTATCGACGTAAACATCACCCGTCTACGTAAAAAGATTGGGGTATACGGCAAATGCATTGTCACCCGTCTCGGATATGGATACTGTTTTGAAGCTGAATAAATAATTATGCCGAATTAAATAGTTATTATGAACCTGCCTGTAACTCAAAAGCATTTTCTTTCTTTTAGCCGAAAACTTTTCCTTTCGGTTATTTCACTATTCCTGGTATTTGCCATTTGTTTTATTGCGTACCAGTATCAACGTGAACGGGAATATAAAATAGAACTGCTAAACACCAAACTGCAAGATTACAACAGCAGGCTCTACGAACAACTGGAGAATCAACCTCTTGACAGTGAAATCATCGACGGTTATATCAATAACCATATCCTGGAAGACTTGCGTGTAACCCTTATTGATGCTCAAGGAAATGTTGTTTACGACAGCTATCCAAGTCATAATAACCAGATGGAGAACCACCTGAACCGTCCGGAAGTACAGAAAGCCATAAAACATGGCAACGGATATGATGTACGCCGTACTTCCGAGACAACCGGAGTTCCCTATTTCTATTCGGCCACTCATTATAAAGATTATATTGTCCGTTCGGCTTTACCTTACAATGTCAGCCTCATCAACAACCTGCAAGCAGACCCGCACTATTTATGGTTTACCGTAATCGTGACCTTATTATTAATGATTATCTTCTACAAATTCACCAACAAACTGGGGACTTCCATCAGCCAGCTCCGTGAATTTGCGATGCGCGCCGACCGGAACGAGCCTATCGAAATGGCTATGCAATCCGCCTTCCCGCACAACGAACTGGGAGAAATATCACAGCACATCATTCAAATCTACAAACGACTGCACGAAACCAAAGAAGCTCTCTACATTGAACGTGAAAAGCTAATCACCCACCTTCAAATCTCACACGAAGGACTAGGTATATTTACTAAAGACAAAAAAGAGATTCTTGTCAACAATCTTTTCACCCAATACAGTAACCTGATTTCAGACTCCAACCTGGAAACAACAGAAGAAGTCTTTGCCATCAGCGAACTGCAAGAGATCATTCATTTTATCAATAAGAATCAGCAAGAACGTTCGAGAGGAAAAGGTGAAAAACGAATGTCTGTCACCATCAATAAGAATGGACGGACATTTATCGTAGAATGTATCATCTTCCAGGATGCCAGCTTCGAGATTTCCATCAACGACGTTACCCAGGAAGAAGAACAGGTTAGACTCAAACGCCAACTGACCCAGAATATCGCCCATGAGTTGAAAACTCCCGTCAGCAGTATCCAAGGGTATTTGGAAACCATTGTCAGCAATGAAAATATTCCACGCGAGAAGATCAACGTATTCCTCGAACGTTGTTATGCACAAAGCAACCGTTTAAGTCGGTTATTACGCGACATCTCCGTACTCACCCGCATGGATGAAGCCGCCAGCATGATCGACATGGAACGGGTAGACATCAGTGTGTTGGTAGGTAACATCATCAACGAAGTATCGTTGGAGCTTGACGAAAAACATATTACAGTCGTCAACTCCTTAAAGAAGAGTATACAAATCAAAGGAAATTACTCACTACTTTATTCCATCTTCCGTAATCTAATGGACAATGCCATCGCATACGCCGGAAGTAATATCCAGATCAATATCAACTGTTTCCGTGAAGATGAGAATTTCTACTATTTCAGCTTTGCCGACACAGGTATTGGAGTATCTCCCGAACATCTGAATCGTCTCTTCGAACGTTTCTACCGGGTAGACAAAGGTCGTTCACGGAAAGTAGGTGGAACAGGACTGGGACTAGCTATTGTGAAGAACGCCGTCATCATCCACGGTGGCAGCATCTCCGCCAAGAACAATCAGGGAGGCGGGCTGGAATTTGTATTTACATTGGCAAAGGAGAAGTAAAATCAGGAGTTATCCTGCAAAACTTGTCTAATCAAAAAAACTAACAGAAGAGAACGCAGCAAAATAAAAGGAAGAAAAATTCTTTGAATAAAGTAGAAAGGACATTATCTTTGTCACCAATGTAATCTACATAAATTCAATGTAATAATTGTTAGTTATGAAAACAAACATCCATATTCTTCCAGCTATATGCATCCTTTGCCTTTGTGCCTGCAAAAGCGGCAACGCTTCCAGTCTGAACAAAAATGATGTAATACAAGACACCATTAAAACCTTTACATTGCCTGCCATCCCCCCAATGATGACAGCCCCGGAACAACGGGCAGACTTTCTGGTAAAACACTATTGGGATAACGTCAACTTCGCCGACACTAATTACATCCACCACCCCGAAGTGACCGAACAAGCTTGGGCGGATTATTGTGACATACTGAATCACGTCCCGTTGGAAACTGCACAAGAAGCCATGCGGAAAACAATCGAACAAACGAATGTAGACAAAAAAGTATTCACCTACATCACCGACCTGGCGGATAAATATTTATACGACCCCAACTCCCCCATGCGTAACGAAGAATTCTATATTCCCGTATTAGACGCCATGTTAGCTTCTCCCTTGTTAGAGGAAATTGAGAAAGTACGTCCTAAAGCCCGCCGGGAATTAGCACAGAAAAACCGTATCGGAACCAAAGCCCTGAACTTCAGCTACACATTAGCTTCCGGCGCACAAGGCTCCCTCTATCAACAGCAAGCCGACTATATCCTCCTATTCATCAACAACCCCGGCTGTCATGCCTGCACAGAAACAATAGATGCCCTGAAAAACGCACCTATCATCAACCGACTTTTGGGACAAAAGAAACTAACAGTCCTCTCTATCTACCCTGACGAAGAGTTGGACGAATGGAGAAAACACCTGAATGAATTCCCCAAAGAATGGATCAACGGATATGACAAGAAATTTGCCATCAAAGAACAACAACTATATGATTTGAAGGCTATCCCCACCCTCTACCTTTTAAACAAAGAAAAGACCGTGCTCCTAAAAGACGCCACCGCACAAGCTATCGAAGAATACTTAACTAATGTTGAACTAGAGTAAAACGATACAAAAATGAGGGTGTTCGGAGAGGGCTGTACAAAGCGCTGAAACGCCCACCAGTAAAGGGGGAAAAGCCAATGAAAACCAGTAGAGTAGAGAAGAGTAAAGAAGAGTAAGTAAAAGTATTATTTCTGTTATAAACAACAGCAATAATACTGGGCAGAGAAGATGGCTTTGGATGCTGCCGTTGTCGGTTCGGACCACTTCGTCGGTGCCGTTTCTGTTCCCGTGTCCCTCATGAACTGTTCGTCCGGCAGATAACCGACTTTTGTCTGGTAGGTTGTTGATGCTCGCCCGGTGGGTAACGGACATTCACACGGTAGGTAACGTACGTTTGTAC
>NZ_QTMW01000017.1:65102-135838 GCF_003604005.1 Bacteroides sp. OF03-11BH
GTAACGTACGTTTGTACGTTAGGTAAATTCTATATTATTTCACGGGCTACCGTTTCAATACTTGTTTGCTAAAGTATCATTTGCTTCAAAACCATACCGAAATGAATTAGTTCAAAACCGTGCAGTAAGGAACAAAATAGGTGGATACCGCTGCATCCACCTATAAAAAACGACCAATTATGTTTCAATAAATCTGTTTCATACGTCCAACGTTGGACATAGACAAAGATACTTTTTAAAAGCTAATCTTATGTCAAACAAATAAAAAAAGGCGGGCAACTCAATACCCGCCTCTAAAATCCGCTAATTTGGTAAATTTTGTAATAAGTGACAGTCTCATTTACAAAAATACAGAAAATATCGAAGAAAACAAGTTGGTTCTTTCTCTTTCGTATCAGGACGAAAGAAAAAGAATATCCCCCAACTTGGAAAAAACAAATAAACTCCCTATCTTTGTCCCGCATTGGTTTGCGACTCCCTTACGGGGGAAGCAATTAAAAGGGAATCAGGTGTAAATCCTGAACAGTCCCGCTGCTGTAAGTTCCATGCATGTTACAAGCAATTCACTCATTGCCACTGGAGAATAATCTGGGAAGGCGTTTGTAACAGGAATAAGTCAGAAGACCTACCATGCAATTATGTTTCACTGCTTTCGAGGAAAAAGCGTTGAGTCTAATGAACCGGACAAGTCGTCTATCATTTCATTCATCACTCTAATTCAGAGAAAGTGTGTTAAAACGAATAAACTCTGCCAAGTTTATTTATGCGTGTCCGGTCGAAGGGATTTCGCCCGGACACTTTTAAATAGCAACAGACTGAAATAAGGAATAAATGAAAGAGAGAACATTTAAGAAAATGATCTTTGCAGTATTCTGCTGCCAATTCTTATCCATACCACTTTTTGCACAACAGCAAAAGGTAGATACGACACATACATATTCTATTCCTGAAATAACAGTATCAGATATCTATCAGACTCGCGAAGTACGTTCTACCGCTCCCCTGCAAGTATTCTCCAAAGACGCCCTGAAAAACCTGCACGCCCTGCAAGTATCCGACGCAGTGAAACACTTTGCCGGAGTGACCGTAAAAGACTACGGAGGTATTGGCGGACTAAAAACAGTATCCATACGAAGCCTGGGAGCACAACATACCGCTGTTGGCTATGACGGGATCACCCTAACCGATTGCCAAACGGGACAAATCGACATCGGGCGTTTCTCGCTTGATAATGTTGACCAACTCTCTTTAAGCAATGGTCAAAGTGACAACATTTTCCAGCCCGCCCGCTTCTTTGCAGCAGCAGGTATCTTGAATATCCAGACACTTACCCCACAGTTCACAAAAGACAAAAAGACCAACATAGCAGGAGCTTTCAAAACAGGTTCCTGGGGATTAGTCAATCCCTCCCTCCTGCTGGAACAACAATTCAATAAAACATGGCGCATGTCAGTCAATGGCGAATGGATGTCTTCTGACGGACATTATCCATATACACTGCGCTATGGAAGTGCAGAAGGAGATCTGTCCTCACGTGAGAAACGGAAGAATACAGACGTACAAACATTCCGTGCTGAAGCCGGACTTTACGGTAACTTCTCCGATAAAGAACAATGGCGGTTGAAAGCCTATTACTTCCAATCCTCCCGGGGACTACCCAAAGCTACCACTTTCTACAACGACCATTCTACCCAACACCTGTGGGATAAAAACACTTTCATACAAAGTCAATACAAGAAAGAATTCAGCCAACAATGGGTATTCCAAACCTCTGCCAAGTGGAATTGGAGCTATCAACGTTACCTAGACCCCGATACAAAGAACTCATTAAAGAAAACAGAAAACAGCTACTACCAGCAAGAATATTACCTTTCCGCTTCTGTACTATACAGACTGTTGAACAACCTCTCATTCTCTCTTTCCACCGACGGAAGCATCAACACCATGAACGCCGATCTAAACAACTTTGTACAACCCACGCGCTATTCATGGCTAACGGCATTCGCCGGCAAATACGTGAATGACTGGTTAACAATCTCCGCATCCGCATTAGCAACCATTATCAATGAAGATGTAAAGAAAGGCGGCAGTGCCGGCAATCACCGTAAATTAACCCCTTATGTAAGTGCCGCATTCAAACCTTTTCATAATGAAGAATTCCGTGTACGCTTCTTCTATAAAGACATTTTCCGCCTGGCAAGTTTCAACGACTTATATTACGAAGAAGTAGGAAACACACAACTAAAGCCGGAAAAAGCCAAACAATACAATATCGGACTGACATACAGCAAGAATGTATGTCCGTTCCTACCCTATTTGTCAGCAACCGTCGACGCTTATTATAATAAGGTAACAGATAAAATCATCGCTTACCCTACCAAGAACCTTGCAGTATGGAGCATGAAAAACCTGGGACAGGTTGACATCAAAGGCATTGATATTACAGGAAGCCTCTCTCTCCAACCTTGGGAAAAAATCCGCATCAACCTCTCGGGTAACTATACATACCAACGAGCATTAGACGTTACCCCCCCCGATCCAAACACGTATGAATCAACATACAAACACCAGATAGCCTACACTCCCCGCGTCTCCGCTTCGGGGCAGGCAGGTATCGAAACACCATGGATCAATCTGTCCTACTCATTCCTATTTTCAGGAAAGCGCTATGCGTTGGGACAAAACATTGCCGAAAACAGATTAGATAGTTATAGCGACCACAGTATTTCTGCAAGCCGTGATTTCCTGATAAGAAAAGTCACCACCTCTTTCAGCTTGGAAGTACTGAACCTGATGGACAAGAATTACGAGATTGTGAAATACTTCCCAATGCCCGGACGATCTGTAAGAGCAACAATAAAAATAAGATATTAAATATTATAAAATAAGATATTGACGTGAAAAGGAAATTAATATATATATTCTGGTGCTGGCTGTCATCGATCTTGTTATTCATGGCATGTGATGACATGGAAGACAAACCTTTCACATCAGGCATTATGGGTGATCCGACAGAAACAGGTACCGCTGAATTATATGTATTATGTGAAGGACTGTTCAATCAGAATAACAGCTCATTAGCACGTTTCTCTTTCGGTAATCAACAAATGGTTCGTGATTACTTCAAAGCAGTCAACCACCGGGGATTAGGAGATACAGCCAACGATATGGCTATTTATGGAAGCAAGGTGTATGTCGTAGTCAACATCTCCAGTACAGTAGAAGTGATAGATTTTCGTACAGGAACCTCAGTGAAACAAATTCAGATGCAGGCAGAAAATGGGAGTTCCCGCCAACCACGCTATATCACTTTTCATAAAGAAAAAGCATACGTATGTTCCTATGACGGAACCGTTGCGCGTATAGACACAACTTCCCTCTCCATAGATGCTATCACAACAGTGGGACGTAACCCTGACGGCATTTGTGTACAAAACGAAAAGCTATATATTTCCAATTCCGGCGGATTGGATTATTCATCAGGGCTGGGTGTAGATAATACAGTATCCGTTGTCGATATTGCCACATTCAAAGAGAGTAGCAAAATTATAGTAGGCCCGAATCCCGGTAAAATAATAGCAGGTCCGGATGAAACCGTCTATGTAGCCACCCGTGGCGGAGATATAGAAGCCGGAGATTATAATTTCGTCAAGATAGACTGCCGGACAAACAAAGTCACTCAATGTAACGAGAAAGTGCAAAACTTCGCCATCGACGGAGACATAGCCTACCTATATAATTACAACTACACCACACAGACTTCTTCTATCAAGATGTTCAATCTGAAAACAGAAGAAACAATCCGTGAGAATTTCATAACCGATGGAACTGTGATAAAGACACCTTACGGTATCAATATCAACCCTTACAGCAACAATGTATATATCACCGAAGCACGCGATTACACCACTTACGGCGACTTACTTTGTTTCAACCAACAAGGACAACTCATGTTTCGCCTAAACAACATCGGACTTAACCCGAATACCATCGTATTCAGTGACAAAGCCTCACAAAGCAATATTGACGACAATGACGATGACACGGAAAACCCTCTAGCTTTCGCCAATAAAGTATGGGAATACCGCCCTGCTCCCGGACAATTTATCAATACTACCACATCAGCATACAAGGATGGATTTACCTACGATGAAATATTGGAAGAAGCAACCCGCAGAATCCAGCAAAAATCGCTTATTACATTAGGAGGATTCGGTGGCTACATTGTTTTAGGATTCCCACAGCCCATTCCGAATGTAACGGGAGAATATGACTTCAAAGTAAGAGGTAATGCTTACTACAATTCCAAAACCGGAACAGGAAAACTGGGAGGAAGTGCCGAACCGGGAATTGTATTCGTATCCAAAGATGCAAACGGTAATGGAAAACCTGATGACGAATGGTATGAACTGAAAGGCAGCGAATACGGGAAAGATACAGAAACCCGAGAATATGAAATAACCTATTACCGTCCGAACCTAGCCAACCAAAATGTTTTCTGGAAGGATAATAAAAAAAACGAAGGATATATTCTCCGCAACAGTTACCATAATCAGGAATCCTATTATCCACTTTGGATAGAAGATGATGAAATCACATTTCAGGGAACACGCCTAAAAGATAATGCTGTCTTAGAAAATGGATTATGGGTAGGATATTGTTATCCATGGGGATATGCAGACAACCATCCCAACACCAAGGAAGGCAGTAATTTCAAGATAGATTGGGCTGTGGACAGTAACGGCACACCAGCCGACTTGGATCAAATAGATTTCGTTAAGATTATGACTGCAGTTAACCAAGACGCAGGACAAATGGGTGAAATATCAACCGAAGTCACAACCGTTGAAAACTTACATTTCAAAAAATAATCAACAATTTATTAATAACTAAAATTAGAAAAGAACATGAAAAAATTATCCTTATTATTACTATTATCAGTATTTATATTTTGTGGCTGTAGCGATGATGACGATACAAAAACATACATACTTAGCTTGCCTAATTACGAAACTCATACACTCGACATGGGCGATCAAGAAAATCCGGATGATTCATGGTCAGTAAGTAGTGAGTGGGGAACAACTAACTATAAATACAATCTGTTAACTGACGCAAGTGGAATCTTTGAATTTGACTGTGTATCTTCAACATACGGTTTCTATTCAGATAGCTTTGCATTTACGAATTGTACAGTAGAAGATTGTCCAGACTTCGCAAGCTATGATTATCGCGCTATCACCCAAAAAGGGGTAATCAATAATACATACGTTATCGTTGGAGCTGCCGGATATAAAATCGGAAAGAATTCTGATAAAGAAGCCGCAATACGATTCAGAGATCACGACAACCCTAATGAACTGGAAGACTATAGAGTAAAAGGACTATATGTAACAAACAGTGTCTATGCTTATAGCAGTATGAAAGAAGGAACTGGATATTATGGTGAAGAAGAAATATTCGGAAGCAACGACTCATTCAAACTTACTATCTACAATTATGATAAAACAATGCACGTAGATTGTTATTTGGCAGAAGGAACCAATCTCCTCGATCAATGGAAATGGGTAGATCTAACTTCATTGGGAGAAACGAAAGGACTAAAATTCTCATTAACATCTACCAAAAAGAATGAATACGGTCCATTGACACCGACCTACTTCTGTCTTGACGGTATCACTATCGAAGACTAAATAACCACTGCTCGATTGACCTCAACCTATTATATATTTATTTTTAATCAGCCTATTGATTACCAATAATCAAACTTATAATCATACTCAATCGAATGCATAATTTTAAAGAGCCGGATATCCTTTTAAGGGATCCGGCTCTCTTTATATCTTCTTACCACAAATTGATATATCACTAGCCTACGGAGAAATAATTCCATCAGCCACAACTTACAAAAAGTCATCATATATTTGTTAATCACGCAGATTTTAGCTACATTCGTCGACCTAAACTATAAATCTACAACAATGAAATTACCTTTTGCTGAATCATGGAAAATCAAGATGGTAGAACCCATCCGGAAAAGCACACGTGAAGAGCGTGAGCAATGGATTAAAGAAGCACATTATAATGTCTTTCAACTCAAATCAGAACAAGTTTATATCGATCTCATCACCGACTCCGGTACCGGAGCGATGAGCGACCGTCAATGGGCGGGAATGATGCTAGGTGATGAAAGCTATGCCGGAGCGACCTCATTCTTCAAGTTGAAAGAGATGATTACGAAACTAACAGGATTTGAATACATCATACCAACCCATCAGGGACGTGCCGCTGAAAATGTTCTTTTCTCTTATTTGGTACATGAAGGAGATATTGTGCCCGGCAACTCACATTTTGACACCACCAAAGGCCACATCGAGGGACGTCATGCCATCGCATTAGACTGCACCATCGATGCAGCCAAACAAACCCAACTAGAAATACCGTTTAAAGGAAATATAGACCCTGATAAATTACAGAAAGCCCTCACAGAATACGCTGAACGGATTCCTTTTATCATCGTCACCATCACCAACAATACAGCCGGAGGACAACCCGTCTCTATGCAAAACCTGTACGAAGTACGTGCCATCGCCGACAAATATGGCAAACCCGTACTTTTCGACTCTGCACGTTTTGCCGAGAATGCCTACTTCATCAAAATGCGCGAAGAAGGTTACCGAGACAAAACTATCAAAGAAATCACACGGGAAATGTTCTCTCTTGCCGATGGCATGACAATGAGCGCCAAGAAAGACGGAATCGTCAATATGGGCGGATTTATTGCCACGCGGCGTGCAGACTGGTATGAAGGTGCAAAAGGCTTCTGTGTACAATACGAAGGCTATCTTACCTACGGAGGCATGAATGGACGGGATATGAACGCCCTCGCCATCGGACTGGACGAAAACACCGAATTCGACAACCTCGAAACACGTATCAAACAAGTGGAATACCTGGCAAAGAAACTGGATGAATACGGAATCCCTTACCAACGTCCGGCCGGAGGACACGCCATCTTCATTGATGCGCCTAAAGTGCTGACACATGTTCCTCAAGAAGAATTCCCGGCGCAGACGCTAACCGTAGAGCTCTACCTGGAAGCCGGTATCCGTGGATGCGAAATCGGTTATATCCTTGCCGACCGTGATCCGGTGACCCATGAAAATCGCTTTAACGGCCTTGACCTACTTCGCCTCGCAATCCCCCGCAGAGTATATACCGACAATCACATGAATGTAATAGCTGCCGCCCTCAAAAATGTATATGAACGCAGAGAAAGCATCACTCATGGAGTACGTATCGCCTGGGAAGCTCCCTTAATGAGACACTTCACAGTTCAATTGGAAAGATTATAAACTTGGAGAATATTTGTTCGCGTAAAACAAAAGTGTTCCCCAAGTGTTTATATTATAATCGAACTTAATACGTAAAAATTATGGCAGAAGATTATAAATTAATAGACAACGAAGAAAAACATCGGTATGAGTTTCAGATCGATGGCAAAATAGCTGAAATAGACTATATCAAATCAAGCAATGGAGAAATATACCTTGTACATACCGAAGTACCCGCCTCATTAGGCGGCAAGGGAGTAGGCTCACAACTTGCGGAAAAAGCATTGGCAGACATCGAGCGACAAGGTCTACGCCTGGTACCGCTTTGCCCGTTTGTAGCCGGATATATTCACAAACATCCGGAATGGAAGCGAATTGTAATGCGTGGTATTCATATTAAATAAATACATATATGGGAAAAAAAATGAATATACCAATGGTGAACTGACCATTGTGTGGCAGCCTGAATTATGTCAGCACGCCGGAATATGTGTAAAGATGCTACCCAATGTTTATCATCCCAAAGAAAGACCCTGGGTGCAGATTGAAAATGCGACAACAGAAGAATTAATTGCACAAATCGGCAAATGTCCGTCAGGAGCATTGAGCTATCGACTTAATAAAAAAGAGAAATAACCCAATAGTGAAAGACTTCGCTTGAAAGGCTTTGAATTCATAAAAATGAGATTGCTTCAAAATAAAAAAATGAGGCAGTCTCATTTTTCGTTTTAGAAAGACACTACATTCGGACAATGATAACACACCGAGAAAAGAGCCTCACACATTTCCTCGTCCGTTCAATTCAATGTCCACGTCAATACAAAGTCCGGACAAATACGATAACCGACAGAATAAAGTTCTTGCTGCGCCGTAACTAACTCCTGAACCTGAAACGTCCCCTCCTCTTGAGGAATAAAATGCGTCAGCCGGAGTTTACGAAGATCAGCATCCGCATTTTCCATCCGCTTGAAAACAGCTTCCTTTGCCGACCAATGCAATAACAGCCCCCAAGTTATATCTCCCTGATAAGATTCTACTTGCTCGTCAGGACGGACATAGCGGTCGCATACCTTGTGAACCCGTTGGGCATATTGTTCAATGTCAATGCCTACCGGAACCGAAGAAGCAAGCATCACCGCCACATAACCTTTCGTATGAGAAATACTGATAAAAAAAGAATGATCTGTGAGATAAGGTTTCCCCTCGGGAGAGTAACCGATTTCCTTATCCTCCTGCAACATGGAATACAACAGAACACGAACCGACAACCATTCCATCTTACGACGTTCGGAGACAAAGCGATTCAATTCCTGCTCACAGAAAGCTCTTCGCGCACCGGGCAAAAGAAGCAATAAAGCATCCAAAGACTCTTCCATCTTCCAGACAGCCCACTGTATGCCATTCGTCTTATACTGCAGAAACGACGCCATCTTCCATTTCTTTCGGCAGAATTGTAAACTTAACTTTCAATATACGGCGACTATCCATTTCGAGCACTTCAAACTCATAATTGTGATACGTCACTTTCTCATGCAGCGCCGGGAATTCACCTTTAATTTCGAGCAACATACCTGCCAATGTATCTGCATCACCCACCACCTTTTCAAATTCGTCTTCGTCTACTTTTGCAATCTTATAGAAATCCGTCAATTGCGTTTTCGCTTCAAATATCCAGGTATGGTCATTCAAAACAACGTATGTACGCTCTTCATCATCGTATTCGTCGTGAATCTCACCTACAATCTCTTCGATAATATCCTCCATCGTTACCAGCCCGGAAGTTCCTCCAAACTCATCCACAACGATAGCAATATGAATCTTATTCGCCTGGAAGTCACGCAGCAAATCATCAATCATCTTCGTCTCCGGCACAAAATAAGCCGGGCGAATCAATGACTGCCAACGGAAATTATCCCCCTTATTGACATGAGGCAGAAGGTCTTTAATATACAGCACCCCTTTAATATTGTCCCGTGAACCGGAATAGATAGGAATACGTGAATAAGCATTTTCAATGATACATTGCATCACCTCCTTGAAAGATGTACGGATATCCAGATCGACCATATCCAGACGTGATGTCATCACCTCCTTCACGGTTTCCCCACCGAAACGGATAATTCCCTCCAGAATATTGTTCTCTTCAGAAAGCTCTGCTTTATCCGTCAGTTCCAACGCGTGCGACAGTTCATCCACAGAAATATTGTGGCTCTTCTTCACAAAATGCTTATTCAGAAAAGTTGTCGAACGCACAAGCACAGTAGCTATCGGACGGAATACCTTTTCCAGAAAGTAAATTCCCGGTGCCGAAAAACGGCAAAAGGCCAATGTTTTCTGTGCCGAATAAATCTTAGGCATAATTTCACCGAACAACAACAGGAGGAAGGTCAGGATGACGGTCAGTATCAGGAACTCTGCCAACGGAGAATGGAAAACAAACACATTCATAAAGAAGAAATTGCAGAGCATGATAATGGTCACATTCACAAAATTGTTCGTAATCAATATCGTTGCCAAGAGACGTTCGGTGTCCCCAAGAAGAGCACTTATTTTATCGTCGGAAGGATGATTGCGCTCATCAATATCATTCCGATCAGAAGGAGATAGCGAGAAAAAAGCTATTTCGGAAGCCGAAGCAAAACCGGAAGCAAGCAGGAGCACACCTGCCAGCGCTATGGCAATAATAGCAGAGATAGAAGGAGTGTTTACGGTAATACCGTTGAAAATGTCAGCCAATTGGCTTAAATAACCATCTGAGTCCAAAGAGTTTATATTTTAGTTAAACAAAAGATAATGTGCCAATGAGTTAGAAAAAATCGATTGGCACACTATCACATTATTTAGAACGGCAAATCATCTGCCGGATTATCTTGTACAGGTTGCGCCTGCGACTGCTGCGTTTGTTGCGGCTGGCCGGCAACCGGTTGTTGCTGCTGTCCCATAGCAGGCTGTCCGGAAGCAGAAGCTCCCGCACCCGGGTTGGCTCCTTTCGGAGACAACATTTCCATATTATCCACATAAATTTCGGTGATATAGCGCATAGCACCCGACTGGTCACTGTAAGAACGCGTTCTTATCTTCCCTTCCAGATACAGCTTGTCACCTTTGTGCACATATTTATCTACAATCTCCGCCAAACGGTTAGATGCAACGATATTATGCCACTCTGTTCTTTCGGGAATCTGGGTTCCATTAGCCAACGTATATCCACGATCCGTCGTAGCCAATGGGAAAGTTGCTACTGCCGAACCTGTATCGAAGTATTTCACCCGAGGATCTTGTCCTACATTTCCTACCAATATCACTCTATTTACTGACATATCTGTATCAAGTTTATGATTCTTAAAATTAAATCTGCTGCCAAAATTAAACAGAATAACAATAGGATGCAAGAATTTTAAGTATTAAAACTTAATACTTGCCATTTAGTGCTTGCAGCAGAGTTTGCACCAGCCTTGAAATAGCGTACTGCTCCAGTTCCTCCACTTTTATTTTCTGGAAATCACCGAAAGAAGTCAAATTTTCAGATAATGTTACTTCATACAGATTAGCATAAATCACCCGGTGAGACAACACATGCTTCACTTCCCTGCAAACAGAACGCACCACCGGCACTTCCCCCGATGCAAAGAATGTACGGAATTCCGGCAAAGCAAGAAACTCTTCCTCCGAAAGAGCCGTCGGAGTCTCTATCAATGGCAATTCGAACAGATTCTTCCAAATATCATTTCCTGTTCGTTTATTTATAAAGGTATACGCGCCCGCACGTACATAAATATAATTGAAGTAACGGTTGGTAGTCTTTGTTTTATGCTGTTTCACCGGAAGCTTTGTCACTAACCCCTTCGAAAGTGCCGAGCAACCGCCTGCCAAGGGACAAAACAAACAGTTGGGCGACTGCGGAGTACACTGAATCGCTCCGAAATCCATTATCCCCTGATTGTAAACAGCCGGATGCTTCTTATCCAACATCTCATCTGCCAATGCTGCAAAAAGTTTCTTTCCTTCCGTCGAATCAATCGGAGTATCTATACCGAAATAACGTGAAAGCACCCGATACACATTACCATCCACCACCGCATAAGGCATACCGTAAGCAAACGAACAGATAGCTGCCGCCGTGTACCCCCCCACTCCTTTCAGAGCCAGCACTTCCGGATATGTTTTCGGGAAAACACCATTCATGCTTTTAGCGGCAGCATGAAGATTGCGGGCACGCGAATAATACCCCAACCCCTGCCAATACTTCATCACCTCGTCCTCATCCGCAGCAGCCAAAGTCTGTACATCGGGAAAACGCTTGATAAAGCGAAGAAAATAATCATACCCCTGCGCCACCCGCGTCTGTTGAAGAATAATCTCCGAAATCCAGATCAGATACGGATCGGCAGACTCCCTCCAGGGCAGTTCACGTTTATTCTCTTCATACCACTCTACAATCGTTTTCGTAAACTCGTTCATATCCTCATTCCTAATGTATTATCTAACATTTATCTTGTATATCCTACTCAAAAGGCACACAAAAGTAACTCTTTTAGCTCTAAGAAAACCCTATGCCACTATTTTTTTAGAAAAATGTGCAGAATATATTTTTTTAGGAGCTTAAAAAGCTATATATTTGCAGTCCAAAAAATTAGCAATAACATAGTAATAATATTTTTTTTAAGGAAAAATGACTAAAGCAGATATTGTAAACGAGATTACAAAGAAAACTGGGATTGATAAGCAGACAGTTCTTACAACAGTTGAGGCATTTATGGATGCAGTAAAGGATTCACTGTCTAACGATGAGAACGTATACCTGCGTGGGTTTGGTAGTTTCGTAGTAAAGAAAAGAGCACAGAAAACTGCTCGTAACATTTCTAAAAACACTACGATCATTATTCCGGAGCACAACATTCCGGCTTTCAAACCGGCTAAGACATTTACAATTTCAGTAAAGAAATAATAAACAAGAGTATTAACCCATAAAATGTGAAGCTATGCCAAGCGGAAAAAAGAAAAAAAGACATAAAATGTCTACGCACAAGCGTAAAAAAAGACTAAGAAAGAACAGACATAAAAGCAAAAAATAATTTTTAAGTCTGGATCACACAGAAATAAAGAACAAACTTGCGAAGCTAATGTCTTTCAAGTTTGTTCTTTGTTTAAGTAGCTAACCCAAAATGAACAATTTGTCAAAAAAGTTGTTCATATAAACGAGATTCAATCAATAATAAGGAAACAAAACAGTGACAAATGAACTAGTAGTTGACGTACAGCCCAAAGAGGTCTCCATCGCCCTTCTCGAAGATAAGAGCCTGGTGGAACTTCAAAGCGAAGGAAGAAATATTTCTTTCTCTGTGGGCAATATGTATTTGGGACGTATCAAGAAATTGATGCCCGGACTAAATGCATGCTTTGTAGACGTCGGTTACGAGAAAGACGCTTTCCTTCATTATTTAGACTTGGGTCCTCAATTTAACTCACTCGAAAAGTTTGTAAAGCAGACTTTAAGCGACAAAAAGAAGCTGACCTCCATCAGCAAAGCAACCCTGCTTCCCGACCTTGACAAGGATGGAACTGTATCCAACACCCTCAAAGTAGGACAAGAAGTAGTGGTGCAAATCGTTAAGGAACCGATCTCCACTAAGGGACCGCGACTGACGTCCGAAATTTCGTTTGCCGGACGCTATCTCGTACTGATCCCTTTCAATGATAAGGTTTCTGTTTCACAAAAAATTAAATCGAGCGAAGAGCGCGCCCGCCTTAAACAACTGCTGATGAGCATCAAGCCTAAAAACTTTGGTGTCATTGTCCGCACGGTAGCCGAAGGCAAACGCGTAGCCGAACTCGACGGAGAGCTTAAAGTTTTGGTTAAGCATTGGGAAGATGCGATGGTAAAAGTACAAAAAGCCACCAAGTACCCGACGTTGATTTATGAAGAAACCAGCCGCGCCGTAGGTTTGTTGCGCGACCTCTTCAACCCATCATTTGAGAATATTCACGTCAACGACGAGGCTGTGTACAATGAAATTAGGGATTACGTATCACTGATTGCGCCCGACCGGGCTAATATCGTGAAACTGTACAAAGGCCAACTTCCCATTTACGACAATTTCGGTATCACCAAGCAGATTAAATCATCGTTTGGTAAAACAGTCTCTTACAAGAGTGGTGCCTATCTGATTATTGAGCACACTGAGGCGCTTCACGTAGTAGACGTGAACAGCGGTAATCGCACCAAGAATGCCAACGGGCA
The DNA here is from genome assembly GCF_003604005.1 of Bacteroides sp. OF03-11BH. Taxonomy (NCBI): domain Bacteria; kingdom Pseudomonadati; phylum Bacteroidota; class Bacteroidia; order Bacteroidales; family Bacteroidaceae; genus Bacteroides; species Bacteroides sp. OF03-11BH. The sequence continues at coordinate 78,678 of NZ_QTMW01000017.1, forward strand.
GGAAGGTAACGCACTCGAAGTAAATCTGGGAGCCGCCGACGAGCTGGCCCGCCAACTGCGATTAAGAGACATGGGTGGTATCATTGTCGTGGACTTCATCGATATGAATGAAGCCGAAAACCGTCAGAAGCTTTATGAACGAATGTGTGCCAATATGCAGAAAGACAGGGCACGGCATAATATTCTGCCGCTTAGCAAATTCGGGCTAATGCAGATTACACGCCAACGTGTGCGTCCGGCAATGGACGTCAACACGACCGAAACCTGCCCTACTTGCTTCGGCAAAGGCACTATCAAGTCGTCCATTCTTTTTACGGACACTTTGGAGAGTAAAATTGATTACCTGGTCAATAAACTGAAGGTTAAGAAATTCTCGTTACACGTCCATCCGTATGTTGCCGCTTATATCAATCAGGGACTCGTTTCTCTGAAACGGAAGTGGCAAATGAAATACGGATTCGGTATCAAGATTATTCCAAGTCAAAAACTCGCATTTCTGCAATATGTGTTCTATGATACACATGGAGAAGAAATCGATATGAAGGAAGAAATCGAAATCAAATAGACAGAAAAGGCGGCCCGGTCAAAACGAGTCGCCTTTTTGTTTTATCTATTTTCTTCAACTATCCATTTTTCAATATTACGGGTTTCCGCACTGAAGTTCACTCCTATTTTAAAGAGTTTCCGTTCATCCATCTCGAAAGGAAGAGCATAATGCTTGTCATTTATCTGCTGCAAGGCTTCTTCGGCCATACCATTCAGTTTAAATTCCATGATATAAATGAATTTGTCTGTCTGCAAGACAAGATCGATGCGCCCTTCGCTTGTATGATATTCCACTTTGGCATAGAAGCCGACCAGTTTAAAGACAATGAAAAGCACATTCTCGTAATGCAATTCCTGATCGCGAATCACTTCGTAGGTGGTATCTGCAAAGAAACTTTGCAGACGACGGAAGAAAGAATTATAATCCCCGGAACGTACTTCACGAACAAATTTCTGAATTTCAAACGGAGATTCTACCTTATTTACATTCGCATAATAAGGAAGCAGGAAACGGACAAATCCTTCTTCTACTTCACGATTCGGGAAACCTAACCGATACATTCCAAATTCTTCATCATACCCTTTAATAGTGAGATAACCACTCTGATAAATCACCGGAATGGGATTAGTAGATTCAGAGTCTATGCTATTCAATACTTGGGCGTCGGTTTCTTCATGCGTCATCCGCTCCAAGTCATAATGATGTTTTTGCAGCAATTTCACCAGATAGGTCGGTGTGCCCGTTTCAAACCAATAGCTGCCAAATTCTCTATACTTAAAAGCATTGAGCAAACTAAACGGATTGTACATGCCGATTGAATTGTGTGTAAAGTGATAGCCGTCATAACATTCTTTCAATTCTGCACAGAGTTTATCATACGTCACACCGCGTACGTCCGCAAATTCATGAAGCTCGGCATCCAAAGTATCATGAAGTTCCTGATCGCTAACCCCACAGATTTCAACATAATCTTTTCGCATGGATATATCGTCCAAGTTGTTCAAGTCACTAAACACACTGACTTTGCCAAACTTTGTCACACCGGTAAGGAATGCAAACTTGATGCAACCGTCCATTGTTTTAAGCGCTCCATAAAAAGGCTTTAATGTATTCCGAAATTGCTTTTGCAATTCTTCATTACCGATGGCTTGCAACATGGGTTTGTCATATTCATCGACAAGAATAACCACACGTTGCCCCGCCAACTTACAGGCGCGCTCTATGATACCGGCAAAACGCAAAGAAAACGAACGTTCGGACGGCTCGGCACCATATAGTTTTTCCCATGCTGTCAGCGATTTATCAAGTATATTATCCAGACTTTCGGATGTATCATATTTCTCGATATTAAGGTCCAGATGCAGTATAGGATATTTTATCCAGTCCTTTTCCAGTTTTTCCACAGCCAGCCCTTCAAACAGTTCTTTCTTTCCTTGAAAATAGGCCTCTAAGGTGGAGACGAGCAGACTCTTTCCGAAACGGCGCGGACGACTCAAGAAGTAATAACTTCCAGTCTTTACCATTTGATACATCAGTGCTGTCTTATCAATATAGAAATAACCGTCATTACGAATTTTTTCGAAATTCTGAATGCCGATCGGATAAATTTTATGGCTCATATTCTCTTCTTTTATTAATCAATGCCTTTCTTGCAAAGATATATATTTTTAATAGAACTCTTTGTCATAGCAGGTTAAAAGATTCTTTTCAATCATTCATTCTGCACATTTCCCCGGAAACTTAGGGACGATAAAATAAGGGGATGATGACTGCACAAAATTACGAAAAGCCCGGACTTTCGCAAGCTCGGGCTTTCTGTATCTTGGGGACGCCTCCTTTACCTATAGGGAAATGGGCGACTAGCAATTGATTCTAGTACAACAAAAAAAGACGTTCCAAGAGTAAAGATAAAAGGGATACCAGTGGGAAATGTGGGGAGGCATCCCTTTCTTTTGATAGGAACAAAGATGGAAGGATGGACTTTCACAAGCTGTGTCCTTCGCTTTGTTCCGGGGTAAAAAATATCTTTTCACACATAGGTGAAGAAGGGTTTATTTTCAATCTCTATTATTGAGCACCTTTCTTAAAGGTCACTGTAAACTCTGTTCCATTACCGGCTACATCTCCCCATTTAGAAGTTGCTTTCAGAACAACCACTGCCGAGATGTCACTACCAATAATTTCCTGTGCGGCAGTAGTAGTATTCAGTTTCACTTTACCGTTATTCTTCAATTCATCAGCATCAAAATACTTCTTGAAGTCATCCGCAGATTTCGGTTCGAAACTGATAGACAGGCCGTATAACGCAAGGGCATCTTTAGCAGTAGAAACATCAAATTGACCACTAGCATTAGTCGGCCACATTTCTTTACCTCTCGAGTCTTTCCAAGTGAAATTGTAACCATCCTTTTCACTTTCAGTCTGTGGATTGAAAGCTTTTGACAATTCTATTTCATCAGCCTTAGTTGAAGTTTCTTTAAGACGAATCTTCGGAAGAGTTAATGTACCATTCAATTCATCAACAGGCATAAGCATATTTACTACATTCTTGTTATCAGCAGGAGCAATTGATTTACCATTAGATGTCACACCAAATGTCACTGAAATCGGATTTGCTTTACCTTCTTTCTTATAAGAATAGTTAACAGTACCAGCAGTAATAGTATAAACGTAGGAACCACCATCTACACTTCCTACACCTGCCGGAGAAATTGCAGGTGCAATAACAATCTCACCGGCAGTTTTTCTCTTGTTAAGATCCGTAAAGACTGAAGCCTCATAAGCCTGTGTCAAGTTTCTTGTTAATTTCACAGATGACACGTTATCACCACCTTCACGTGACATAATCATCATTTCCTGACCCGGAGTAGAGTTCAATAAGTTCCAATCCCAAACGAGTTCACTAGCTGCAGTTGCGCTGACCTTAATATCGGCACTAACTGTTACAGTCTTGTTATCCTTTGTCAGGATTACAGATACTTTATCGATGCCATTTTCACTAGTTGTCACATAATTTGCAGGCACTTTGATTTTAACGGCATTACTTTCCAGTATCATGCAAGGTGTTACAGCGTTATCAGCAGGATCAGACACACTGGTAGCACTATTCAAATCTGCAACAGGTGATCCTGTTGTACCAAGTGCTGCTAAAATAGCACTTAATCCAGCCAGATTATCGGCACCGGTACCATCAGCTGTAAGCGTGTATACCTTTGCAGCGCTGTTCCATTTCAGTTTATCGAATGTGAGAGCTACAGGAGCACCCTTACTTGTTAGAGTAACTTGAGCATAGGTAGTACCAGTTAAGTCTGTTGTTCCGCCATCACGAGTAACTGTAATAGTAGGAGTAACCTGACATACATTACCAACCGCTGCATCTGCTTTAGCTTTTAAAACACCTTCTGTTAAAGTGAAATTACCTTCATTCATTCCAGATTTAGCATAGGTAACTTTAAACTTAGACAAGTCAATACCCAGTTCGTCTACTGTTTTCTCTACTTCATTGGTAGATGTTCCGTCAGCGTCTGGAGTTACAGTAAACACATAAGCACTTCCTGCCGCATAGTCGATCTTATCATCTGCGTTTTCTTTTATAAGGCTGTTCGGTTCAGTACCACCTGCCCATTTATAATCAATCTTATTGATATGAAGTGTCTGTTGAGTCATTGCAAAATAATCAGAAGAGATATCTGAATATTCTGTTTTATCATCCTTACCTATCACAGTCAGAGCTACGGCAAACCCTTTGCCTTCGATAGCGCCTGCTTTTTTCAAAGTCACCTCTATCAAATTAGGTTCATTAGCTACTGCTTTTACAGCACCTACCGTGAATACACCAGCGGCACGAGTCAACACTTGAGCATCTGTAGTAATTGTATATTTACTATCCGCTTTAGTCAGCTCTGCAACTGCTGAAGCCGGAGATACACGGAATCTTACTTTCTTTTCAAGGGTATTACCTACTTCGTGCCAAGTTTGGGCAGTATTAATTCCCGTAGTATATTGAGATGTTTCAGCGACTTTCAATGATGTAAATTCTACAATTCTGTCTGCTGATTCCGGCACATACACAATGCTCTGAATCATACCTTTGATAGCGTCGATTTCTTTCTGAAGAGCATCTTGCATCTTCTTCAATTCGCTATCTTTTGTTTGCAATTCAGTAGCAATAATATCCTGCACCTTTTTAGTCAGAGAATTATCACCAGTGGGTGCAAGCAATGCAGCCAAGTCGTTCTTTGTATCATTAATTTGCTTGATAATGGCAGCATAGTCTGCATATTTACCTTCTCCGATGCCTACGTAAGCATCGATAGCTTCCAGCAATTCGTCCAATTTACCGAAGTTAGCCGCTACAGCATCACGGTCTTTATATATATCATTATATATGGTAGTAATGATAGTCTCCAACGACTGTTCTGTACCGAACGGGAATTTGACATCCTTAACCGTTGCGGCGATCTGTGACTTGATAGCTTCCGATACATACGTAGCTAACTCGCTCGGCGTACCCCCTGTAGTGAAAGCATCCCTTATCTGTTGGTTTACCAACTTTACCAAACCCGTCTCTTCATAACCGGCTAGCGACCCGTTTGCTGCAAACTGTTTTTCCGCAGTAATCAAATGATCCAATGTTGATTTAGCAGTTTCGAGATCAGTAATCTTCTGTTTCAATTTAGCAATGTAATCATCACCTCCTAAAGCTTCTTTCAAAACTTTCAACTCATTTTGAGCAGTAGCCAATTTACCTGCCAAGTCTGCCGCATTTTCACCTACAGCAGTTTTCAACGACTCTTTCAAATCTGCAATCTGCTGCGTCAATGATGTTTCGGAAGACGGATCATTCACGAGTTTTTCCAGTTTCGCCAATTGGTCTTTCAATTCCTTGCTTGCTTTATCAACAGCCGCATTCATGTCTTCTGTGCTCACAGGACTGGTCGATGTGATTTTATCAACCTGCTCCTGCAAGCCTTTAATGTCATCATCGTAATCTTTACAACTCGTTACAGTTGTACTGACTGTAAGCGTCAATGCCCCGAAAAGCATTACCCTAACAAAATTTTTCTTCATAACTACTTAAAAATTACATTAATAATATATTATTAAACACTAAGTTTCAATAATAGACCGCCCGTTACTTCGTAGGTAACGGAGAAACCTTTGTTCCTGCTCTTTTGGAGTAGTCAATACGGAAAAATGAAACAATATGCGATTACATTTTTTACCCCTGCTTCTTAGAAGCGGCAGAGGGGCGGGAGACCTTTTGCAAAATTTAGAAGTTAACAAAGCCCTAATACAAAGAATCCGCTTGTTTTATTTGGTTAATTCCTGTTTTGAGTAGTTTATTAGAAAAAATGTATGATTTCGTTTGGTTGTTTTAAGAAATATGCTCATATTTGCACCGATATTTCAACCCGTTACCTACGAAGTAACAGGATAAAAATCAAGCACTTAGACCTACCACAGATCGTTTTACAAAATCAAGTACTTGTATATTTGCTTCATCAATTTTCTTATTTCGGAAAGGCTTCAAATAAGTTTCCGTCACAGTGATAGACGAATGTCCCATCGCTTCGGAGATAATACCCGGATGAATTTCGCAATAATACGCAGTCGTAGCCCAGGTATGGCGGGCGGTGTACGAGCTCAACCGGTCTTTGAGTCCCAATGCCTTTCCTAATAATTCCAACTGATAATTAAAATTGCGCAATGCCAGTTGATATTCCCTATACGCCTTTGGCGAACCTTCGTCACTATGAAGAATCGGGAACAAATAAGGCGACTGTTCCTCCCGATTCATATACTTTTGCAAAAGAAACATCGCTTCCGTCGTCAACGTCACAGACAACGGACGCCCCGTTTTACGACGACGATAACTAATCACATTTCCCCGCAGATCACTCTTACGCAAATAAGCCAGGTCGACAAAAGGCAATCCCCGAAGCAGGAACATAAGAATGAACAACTCCTGCGCACCCTTCATGGCAGGAGTGATGGCGTCCGACTGCAACAGACGGGCAAACACCTTCTTCATATCCTCCATATCCAGTGCCCGGCGGCGGTCTGCCCACGTACCTGTATATACGGAGCGAAAAAGATGCGGTACGTATGATGCCTTCCGAAGATCGACAGCGCGATTGTAAACCGCACGCAACGTGCGAAGATACGTAGACACCGTATTCCAACTACACCCACGTGCACGAAGACTACCCTCAAAATGCTTCAGCCACTCCGGAGTGATTTCCCGAAACGACAAACGATCGGAACCCTGAAAAGTAAGAATCGCATTCAACGTACTTCTGTATACATGAGCAGTCCCTAAATTTCCACTCTGCTGCAAATCAACAGCCACTTGTTTCATAAACAAAGTAAAACTTTCCTTTTTCATTAAAAATAAATTAATAATTAATATTTACTTTTCCCACATTTTACTTTAGTAAAATACAAAAATATATCTTCAAAAATTTACATACATAAAATCTAAAAAATAAAAACTAAAACATTTACATTAATCATCAAAGTAAATTTCATACATTTGCACAATTTTTCAAACAATATATTATTTTAACCATTTAAAGTATAAAAAAATTATGAACAACAATGAACCAGCTGCCGAACGCTACAGCATTAATGGATTCAAGTATTTCTCCGAATTGGCGAAGGAGTATTTTCCCGATCTGGCAAACGCTTCTTCCGCCAGCAAAAAAATGCGCAAACGCATTAAAGCAAACAAAACATTGAACGAACAACTGGTTGCTGCATATTACACCAGCCAAACAATCGATGTCAGTCCTGAAATGCAGCTAATCATCTACCGACACTGGGGACCTCCCCACATTGACTTGCCGACAAACGTTTAGCGCGTAACAGAAAACGAAAACACGGACAAGAAATAAAAGGAAAATCGATCTATATATTTTTAAATATATCATTTATCTTTTATTGTTTATTATGTATTCCACTTTGCGTTCACCACTTTTTTTCAAAACAAAGATAACTACCAATCATATAGCTATTTACAGAAAGAAAAAAGCGTTCCACAAAGCGTTCGGCAAAAATGACCGTTTTTTCACTACAAACAAGACCTTCGAATCCCCCTAAACGAAGGCTTTGTTTTTTCTCCAACAGAAGCTCCACCAGTCACAAACAGAAGCTCCACCAACCACCAACAAAAGCTCCGCCAACCACCAACAGAAGCTCCGCCAACCACCAACAGAGCATCCGTTCCATCCCCACTCCTTCCCCGGCTTCATGAAAGAAGAAAAAAAAACAGCGATTTGCGCATCGCGGCACCCTTTATTCATCCACACCCGTCCGCACGGAACCACACCCCTTGCGCATCGCACAGGAACGGCGTACCTTTACAGAAATTTAAAACGATAACCCAATGAACAATTTCAATTTTCAAACCATGATGGAACATGGTTTTCTCATTATCCCCAAGGCCCTGCTACAACAACAAATAGAAGACCCGAACATAGAAGCCGGAGAAATAGAAGCGCTCCTGAAAATCCTGATGAAAGTCAACTATTCGGACACGTTATACAGCGACCGGCAGCACAAAGACTACCTGTGCAAAAGAGGCGAAAGCATGTTCAGCTACCGCGACTGGAGCCGCATTTTCCGCTGGTCTGTCGGAAAAACCTTCCGGTTCATACACGCCCTTGCCATCCTGGGGATCATCGAAATCGTCCCCCATCCCAACAACCCGTCCCTGCATATTCGTGTCGTCGAATACGACAAATGGGTAGGAGCCCCCGACAGCGGCAAGCAGAAAAAGAAAGCCGTCAACGAGAAGTTCCGCCTGTTTTGGAATGAGTTTCACAGCATCACGCAGCTTCCCAAAGAAAACATCGCCAAAGCGCAACGCGAATGGAAAAAATTAAGCGACAAGGAACAGCAACTCGCCATCGACAAGGTAGAAGATTATTATTTCCACCAAACAAACATCAACTACCTGCTCCACGCTGCCAGCTATTTATCCAACAAAGCTTTCCTAAACGAATACTGATAAAACGAATCCCAATTAAACGAAGACTGATTAAACAAACACTGATTATGAATACCGAAAACAGAGTTTCACCACAGGCTCCCGAAATAGAAGAAGCCATCATCGGCGCCTGCCTGATAGAGCAGAGAGCTATACCACTGATAGCCGACAAGCTGCGCCCCGAAATGTTCTATGTCCTGCGCCACCAACTGATCTACGCCGCCATACTGGCTATGTACCACGCCGGAATGAAGATAGACATCCTCACCGTAAAAGAAGAGCTTTCCCACCGCGGAAAGCTCGAAGAGGCGGGCGGAGCGTTCGGCATCACCCAGTTGAGCAGCAAAGTGGCGACTTCCGCCCACCTCGAATATCACGCGCAGATCGTACACGAGAAATATCTACGACGCGAAATGATCTTGGGATTCAACAAACTACTCGCCTGCGCGCTAGACGAAACGATGGACATCGACGACTCGTTGATGGACGCGCACAACCTGCTCGACCGCCTGGAAGGCGAATTCGACCACAACAACCACATGCGGGACATGGATGAACTGATGACCGCCACCATGACCGAAGCCGAAGGACGTATTGCCAACAACATAAACGGAGTGACCGGCATCCCTACCGGACTGGCAGACCTGGACCGCATGACGTCCGGACTCCAAAACGGCGAACTAGTGGTAATTGCCGCCCGTCCCGGCGTAGGAAAAACGGCATTCGCACTACACCTGGCACGAAACGCAGCCATGGCAGGACATGCCGTAGCCGTCTACAGCCTCGAAATGCAAGGAGAAAGACTGGCCGACCGATGGCTGACAGCAGCCAGCGAAGTCAGTGCCCGCCATTGGCGGTCAGGAACCGTCAGCCCGCAAGAGCTTGCAGAGGCACGCACAGCAGCCGCCGACCTCAAACGCCTGCCGATACACGTAGACGACAGCACCTCGGTCAACATGGAACACGTACGCTCCAGCGCGCGACTGCTGCAATGCCAGCATGCATGCGACGCGATCATTATAGACTACCTGCAACTCTGCGACATGACAACCGGCCAAAACAACCGCAACCGCGAACAGGAAGTGGCGCAAGCCACCCGCAAAGCGAAGTTGCTAGCCAAAGAGCTAAACGTACCGGTGGTACTGCTTAGCCAGCTAAACCGCGAATCGGAAAACCGCCCCGCAGGCCGCCCCGAACTGGCACATCTCCGCGAAAGTGGCGCAATCGAGCAGGATGCGGACGTCGTGATATTACTCTACCGCCCCGCCCTCGCACGAATAACAACCGACCGCGAAAGCGGTTACCCTACCGAAGAACTAGGCATAGCAATCATAGCCAAACAACGCAACGGAGAGACGGGAAACGTATACTTCAGGCATAATTCGGCAATGACAAAAATCACCGAATACGTTCCACCGCTGGAATACATGCTGAAACATGCTAAATAGATACAGATTCACTCCGATTCCATACAATTTTATATTACAATATAAAGCTGTATGGAATTTCTTTTTTTATTTCATTATTGATATAAAATAAATAGCAAAATACTTGACTTTCCCTTTCAAATTTCGTATATTTGTAATGTCAACAACGACAGAAAATATTATTACTTAAACCTTAACTTTTTTAATTGTATGAATGTATTAGTGGAGCGCTATCAGCGCAGAAAGTATGTGAATCAGCCGAATTCACAGATGTTGTATTATGTACGCCAGAAATCGGGCACAGTGAGAGTGATGGACATCAACAAGCTGGCCGATGCCATCGAAGCGAACTCATCGCTTACAGCAGGAGATGTGAAGCATTCCATCGAGGCTTTTGTTGAGCAGTTGCGCCTGTCGCTCACCCAGGGAGACAAGGTGAAGATTGACGGATTGGGCACGTTCCATATCACGTTGAGCAGCGAAGGGGCTGAAAAGGAGAAGGATTGCACGGTGCGCAATATCCGTAAAGTAAATGTTCGTTTTGTGGCAGATAAGGCGCTTCAACTGGTGAACACGAGTCATGCCACTACCCGAGGCGAGAATAATGTCGATTTCATCCTGGCCGGAAAGGGTGACGGAGAAGACGCGGATGGTGGAAACAGCGGTAGCGGTGGAAGCGGAGAAGCTCCGGACCCGGCAGCTTAATCATTAAAAACAGTGCCGCATGGGTATTACAGAGTGATTTCTACAGTTACTCTCCATGCGGTTTCTGTTTTCTTCTACATTTATTTTTTAATTCTCAATTTTCAATCCTCAATTTATTAAAATGCTCGATAAAATCATAGAGATCATTATGACGATCCTGCCCTTTCTGGGCAGTAATCGCAAAAAGCGCAAAGTAATGGCGCAAGAAGTAAAAGAGTTCAGCGAACTGGTGAAAAACCAATATACTTTTCTGATGCAGCAATTGGAAAAAGTGTTGAAGGATTATTTCGACCTTAGCTCGAAAGTGAAAGAGATGCATACGGAGATATTCTCATTAAGAGATCAGCTGGCACAGGCTGCTGCCTTACAATGTATTAATAAGGAATGTGCACAACGTAGTGCAGCAGAGGCATGATAATGATTCAATTAATGCAAATTATGGAACCTGTGCAATTTACAGAACCTATTCAATCTATTTAATCCATTCATGAGAACTATAAACCTGATAGTAATCCATTGCTCCGCTACGCGCGAAGACAAGAGTTTCACAGAATATGACCTGGACGTCTGTCATCGCAGACGAGGATTCAACGGAACGGGTTATCATTTCTATATCCGCAAGAACGGGGATATAAAATCTACCCGTCCGATAGAACGAATTGGTGCGCACAGCCGCGGTTTCAACAAAGAAAGTATAGGTATCTGCTATGAGGGCGGACTCGATTGCAAAGGACAACCGAAAGATACCCGTACCGAATGGCAGAAACATTCGCTCCGGGTATTGATTCTCGCTTTATTGAAAGATTATCCGAATTGCCGGATCTGCGGACATCGGGATCTAAGTCCCGACCTGAACGGAAACGGCGAAATAGAACCGGAAGAATGGATCAAGGCCTGTCCCTGTTTTAATGCTGAAACGGATTGGGATAAAGTCTAAAAAAAAATAGCTTTATTATAATTTAGGCACGGATAACACGGATTTCACGGTTGCTTTGTACAAGCATAGCACTAACCGTGAAATCTATGTAATCCGTGCCTAATCTTTAACTTATGATTTTGCTAGACTACGCGTTATCAAAGGTTGTTTCAAACCGACGCAATATGCTGTCTAATTTTCCAACGAGGTAAAAAGGCAGATTTATCAATTTGAATTCTTTTCCGTCTGCCGTCTTTACCTCATCCACAGCATAAGGCTGCGACCATATTCTGACTGCAACAGTCTGATTAGAGTGATTCATAAAAGAATGTAAGGAACGTAAGTGGGCGTTATGCCCTGATTTGACTTCAATGGGATAAACCATAGAATCCTGCACCCACACATAATCGACTTCTGCATTAGAACCACTTTTATTACGCACCCAGAAACAACGTTTCTGACTGACTTTATCTGTCAGTGTCAACAGTTCTTGCGCTACAATCTGCTCCGCTATCATACCACGCCAAGCATCCATTATATCTTTTGCTCCCAAAACCTCTTTCTGTACCTGTGCCGCATAATTCACCAATCCTGTATCTAGCCAGACCAGTTTGGGCATACGCTTTATTTCAGGAGTGGCCGGAACTTCCGTTGCCGTAGTCGGATAAACTAATTCCAGCAACATCGCCTTTTCCAATAAACGAAAGGCCTCTCCCACTTCCCGAGCATTATAAGACGAACCAGCAAATCCTCCTAAAGTTATAATTTGTCCGGCTTTATGCCATCCTTCTTTTAATATAAAGCGAATCACTTCCGGAAGTTGTTTTCCCAAAGCATATTTTTCCACATCATCCCGGTAGCCTTGCAAAAGAGTTTCATAAGTGGACTCCAAGGATAAAATATCCCTGCGCTCCGCATAGAGTTGCACAACTTCCGGCATACCTCCAATCAACGTATAGATATTAAACAATAACATCAAACGATCATGGAAAGCGAGAGTGATTTCAGGCTTATCTAAAACGGATAATAAAGGTTCTTCTCCAACAGCACCCAGAAACTCACGAAATGAACAAGGACGCAATGCCATATATTGCACCCTTCCCACCGGAAATGAAACACGTACATCTATCAGGTTTTCTAATAATGAACCGGCAGCAATTACATAAATATCAGGTAATTCTTCATAGAAATAGCGTAATAACGCTACTGCCTTTGCTGAATTTTGAATTTCATCAATAAAAAGTAATATAGTTCCTTCATTCCTTATCTTTCCACAATGTGCAAAAAATAAAGGCATCAAATCTTTTAGAGACACATTCAACTCAAATAAGGATGCTGCCTCCCGTTTCTCCAAATTCAAATACAGGTAATTGTCAAACTGCTTTCCAAATTCGTTGACTACCGTTGTTTTACCGACTTGCCTTGCTCCACGCAATATCAAAGGCTTTCTATGCGTATCATCTTTCCATTTTTCCAGATGAAATAATATATCTCTTTTAAACATAAAACCACAAATTTATTGATTTTCAGCAACAAAGTTATAAAGAATTTCCAAAGATGGGGCAAAACACCATTGATTTTGTTTCAAAGATGGGGCAAAATCCTATCGTTTATGTTCCAAAAATGGGGCAAAGCCGCCTAATACTGTCGTAAAGATGGGGTAAAAAGAACGTATTTACAATCAGCTAATCTACAAATTAGACGACTTACCATGTACTAACTCCAATCGTACATCGTAAATCGTCTAATCGTAAATGAACTTAATCGTAAATTATTTTTCTACTTCACGTCGAATGCAGCATCAATCAACGCTTTCAAGTTCAGATAATGACTTCTGTATATTCCACTGGAAGCATTTGCCGCATTGGTCAGGTCTCTTCTAAGATCAGTCAACTGTCCGCGTGCAATAGTCGGTGCTTCAGAAGGGAAATCGAAAGCTACGAGCGAATAACCACCCAGACTTCCGAGCGAACCGGAACTGTTCTTCGGTTTATCAAGCATTCCAATCAACGCATTGACATAAGTCTTTTGCAAACTACGTTGGGAAGCATCCGGTTTCTTTCCTCCTTGCATATCGCTCCAGATACTCTTCTTCAAATCACGGAACAAATCGTTGGCTGTGTATGCCTTCACTCCGTTGACCAGTTCGTTGTCCGTCATCTTATCGAGTGTGCGGCTGCTAAGCAGTTGTTTCAATGTACTGCTCTGTACACGGTAGATCGAATTGAAAGTATTGATACCAGTTCTTTCGAACAGTTTATCATCCATCAGCCAGGTCGGTGTGGTAAACAGTTCCTTGTTCAGGAAGTCGACCGCTTTCTTCTGAATATCCTTCGGAACATATTCCACCGCTTTCATGTCTGTCTGTTCCACAGAAATCGGATTGTGGTAGATACCGGCCACATTGGTAGCCACATGGCCCATGTACAAGTCGAATTGTCCCACCACATTCTGATACAAACGGACAGCTTTCATATAACCCTCATTCGGTTCATAAGTCCAGTTCATGATTTCAGGCATCACACGTTTCAGGTTTTTGATTCCATACGAGCTTGCCAGCATGGCATCATCTCCCAAATCTTCACTCTGGTTGCGGGGATCGTTTCTGTCGAGTTCCGTTCCGAACGTATAGCGTTTGTCCTCCCGCAGCTTCTCAATGATCCACTTATTCAAATGAGGTATTTCGGCTTCCGCCGTTTCATATTCAGGCATCCAACGATAGCCCCATTCAATCGCCCATTTATCATACATACCGATACGGGGGAATATTCCCGAACGTGAAACGTTGTCTTCCGGCTGTGCCACATAGTTGAAGCGTGCATAGTCCATGATAGACGGTGTATGACCGTTGGCTTCCACCCATATTTTGTCTCTAAGTTTCTCTACCGGGACGGTATTGGAAGAACCGAAGTTATGACGCAGTCCTAATGTATGTCCCACCTCGTGGGAAGATACAAAACGTACCAGTTCGCCCATCAGTTCATCGTCGAACATCGGTTTGCGTGCTCCCGGATCAATGGCTCCTGCCTGCACGATGTACCAGTTGTAAAGCAGGCTCATCACATTGTGATACCAGTTGATATGCGTTTCAAGAATTTCACCGCTGCGAGGGTCGTGCACGTGAGGTCCGCTTGCGTTCGGAATATCGGAAGGCTTGTACACGATAGCCGAATGGCGGGCGTCTTCCAAGCTCCAGGTAGGATCGTCCGTCGGTGCTTCTTTGCCGAAGATTGCATTTTTGAATCCTGCTTTCTCAAAAGCGGCTTGCCAGTCGTTCACTCCCTGAATAAGGTACGGAACCCATTTCTTCGGAGTGGCAGGGTCGATATAAATGATAATCGGTTTCTTTGGTTCCACCAATTCGCCACGCAGGTATTTCTCGCGGTCTTCGTCTTTGGGTTCGAGACGCCAGCGGGTGATATTCGCTTTATACTTCACTCCTTGCGGATTCTCGTCAAAATCCTTATAGCTCACAGCAAAGTAACCTACCCGGTCGTCGTGCAATCTCGGTTTCATCGGTTCCTTGGGAAGTAATAGCATAGAGCTGTTCAGTTCGTAAGTCAACGGAGTGGTAGAGGTGGCAAAGAAAGCTGCCAGCAGTTTCTCAAGTCCACTGCCTCCTCCTTTCTTCCGCTGGAAGGTACGCACGGTACGTATTTCGATGTTTTGCGGAAAGGCTTTCAGTGTGTCGATATAACTGGCGTCGTCTACCATGCTGCTCGCTCCGATGTTGTCTTTCACCCGGCTGGTGAATGAAAACATTTCGTTGTCCTTACGGATATAGTCGGTCATGTCGATCACGTAGTTGGTAGTTTCTCCTTCTTTGCGGACAGTTTTCAGCGGGAAGGTGGCCACAATGGGTTGAACATTGGAGTTCAATACGGCCTGATACATGCCCAGTGTATCAGCAGAATGTTCGAGATAAGAGATTTCACGCACGAACAGTTTGTCGCCGCGTCCTTTCTCGAAACGGATCACTTCGTCGCTGATGTAATCTCCCGGATAGCCGACTTTCCGCTTCTGCGCGTCTACCGGTGCTTTCACAACTCTGTTCACAATCAAAATATCACGTCCGAAAAGAGAGTCGGCTATTTCGAAAAAATATTTACCATCTACATAATGCACTTTGAAAAAGCCGTCCATTGTTTTGGCTTTGCCGGTGATTACTTTTGCGTAAGGTTGCAGAGCATCTTTCTTACTCTTGGCAATGGAGTCAGCCTTGGCTTTATCCACCGCTTCCGTCTTGCTCTTCTTTTTCTTCTTTTTCTTGAAGATGTCCGTCGATTGTGCTCCGGCCAATGGGATAATCATTGCCAGAATCATCAGAATTGAAACTAATTTCTTCATGCTTTCTTTTTTAATATTTATATACAGATACAAAGATAATAATTATTCGATACCGGCAATGCCATACATATTTAAGTTGTTGATACTAGACATCTTTTCATTCGGTTTGCCTGAAATAGTATATTCCTGTCCATCAATTGTCAAAGTAAAATTATAGGTATAAGTTAGCCCTGTTTCAAAAGGTACGGCAATCATCATATAACAGGTCTCCAAACTGGCACCAAAATACCCGGCAGTTATCTCGAAGCCGCCATTAGGAAGATTATAAGTAATACTGTTTATCGGAGTACCGGAAATTTTACCTGTCGACAAATCTACAGTTGCTCCATCTTCGTAGGCAATCGGATGGTCACAGCTCACCACCACTTTAGTAAATTTCTTACCGACAAAAGAATCCGGGCATCCCGCACCCGGTAAAGTGATTTGAGAAAACAATGGTTTGAATTCTCCCAAAGAAACAGTTGCAGCAGAATAGCTAGATGTAGTAGCCGAAGCATAAGCAAAGCTATAATTACGATGCGGCATAAACTCTGATTCATAATACTCCTGCACAGCTAAGTTGGGCAAAGCGACAGCCTTATAATCTTGTGAAGCTGCGTTATAGGGCGTATAGGCATAAATAGTGTGATCGCCACCCTTAAATCCTGCAGCAAGTTCGGAAGAAGGATTCAGCGTAATATCTTCAGTCACACGACTATCACGATCATATACTATATACGTTTTACCATCCAATTCTGTAGTAGTAGCCACCGCTACTTCCGACGGAGCATACGGCAAGTTTTCCTGCGGTTTGCCATCGGACAACACATATATTCCTATCTTGTCCGCTTCAATCCATCCCTGGCTTCCATGGGAATACACATTATAAGCACCGGAAACAGCAATTTTCCCCACTACGGGAATATCTGCATCTTCTTCTTCACCATCGTCACTGCTGCAACTTACTGAAGACAATACTAAAGCTACACAAGCAGCAAAATAAAACAGTCTATTTTTCATACTTTTCTCGTTTAAATGATTAATTATTTACTGATAGGTTATTTTCTTTTTCCAATTAATATTCTCCTTCATAGTTCGTGCACCATACCATGCCTTTCACATCGCCAAACCCGCTAAAAGTCTTCAATTCCAAATCGGGAGCAAAACCTTCGAAGAGACGTACCATCTGGCTCGTGTTTACATCGATGATGGCGATATCCCCATTTTCCTGCGAAAGTGCCAGCCGGAAATTCGGATCAGTGCTATTTCCCCCATAGCCATAAAACTCACAAACAACAGGACTTCCACTGATGCCGGTGATACGGCTGCCCGCTGTGTAAGCCAGCATATGGCTGCGCATCTGCATACTGTATATATAGAGATTCTTATCTCCGTCGGTAAAGTAGAAATAAGGGTTCTTTTCAAAATTGGAGGACATCTTAATGACACTTTGCGGAGTCAATAAGGAGCTGCCGCTGAATCCGTATTGATCCGTACCGGTTATCAGGTGAGAGTTATTATCCATGTCTTTTACGGCAAACTCGTGCAAATCATAATTTCCGGTTCCCTGCACGTCAATCAGCGACACGTAGTTTGACCAAAATGTCAGCCCGCCGTTGGAGGCTACATCTTTCTTTTCGTAAGCGCCTATTGCCAGGCAGTGGGTTCCCGCTCCCATATTGTTCACCCGCAACACACCGGAGGGAACTTCCAAATCCTGATCGTATGTTTTGAAGTAGACGATGGCAGGAGTATAAACTGCTCCCCACTGCGGATAATGTGTAATGCCGATAAAACGGGCATTTTGCTCATCATACAAGATACAACGTTCTTCGTCGGCACACCAATAAGTGACGTTGTGGAACGGTGCGAAACAGGTGATACGGCTACCTCCCTCAAACTCATACGGCATGGCGCCGTACTTCCCGTAATAAGGAATCGCTTTATTGTCAGTGCCTACGGCACGGATATACACTTCCCCCTGTTCGGAGCAAATCACGTAATATTCTTCTTTGAAAGCGAGGTCCATTATCTTCAAATCATCCGGTTCTTTACGGTTCTCGAATTCGCCGGCAAGCCACATGTCTTTTTGCAACGAATTACCGTCCAGCGTGACACTTCCACTGCCCTGATTTATCAGGACTTTCGGTAAGCCCGAAACGTAGGAACCGGAGATAGAGCCTAATACATAATAGTAGTAGATTCCCTGCGGATCTGTACCTAAACCACCTTCGATGGTGCTCTCCACATTGTGCGTCACCCGAAAGGCCGGATTGATGAAAGACAAGGCAGATTTTCCGTCTCCCTTATCGGAAAGAATCATCCAGCCCCAGTCGAAACTATTCTTTCCCGTCAGGGTGTATTTATTGCTGATATACGTTTCGTTCGTTTCCTTATTGATTACTTTCAGTATCAGTTCGTATGTCCCGCCTTTCTCGAACTGGTATTTCAGATGATAGCCAGTGTAGATCAGTTCACGGTTCAAGTACCATTGGACGGTGAAAAGTTCGTCTACGTTCCCGATGTCCGTTGAGAAGTTGATGGGCGCATCCATCTCGAAAAGGTCGCCTACCATAAACGTGTAGTCCGATGAAGCGGAGTTCACAAAAGAGACTTTGGTAGAGTTTGTATAGTCATAGTTTCCCAAATCGTCATAACAGCCGGTTATCACGAGAAGCTGCAGGATTGAAATGAATAGTATTGTTTTTCGCTTCATAGTTTATTGTCAGTTATCGAGAATGGTTTCATACAGCGGTGTCACTCCATCTGTATCATAATATTGGTAATTGCCTTGCTGCCACTGGTCTTTCCACCAAGCCTTGAAGTCGGCTATCAGATTGACAAACTCAATGCCGGTGTATTTATCCAATGATTCGAGTATCTCGCCATCCATGAAAATGATAAAAACACGGTATTTCATATCCGAGTATACTCCCAGATTGGCCGCTGAACTCTGGCTCCACCACACAGGGCAGGAAATCCGGTCGGTCACTTGAATCGTGACGTATTGATATTCTGCCGGGCCTACCAGACAGTTTTCCACTGCATCCAGCGAAAGGGTAAGTGTATATTCTGTGTTGAGCAGTGCTTCATTACGATAGACGGTGACTTCGTAGGTGTCTTCTGCCAGTCCTCTATGGAAGATGCCGGAAGTCAAAGGGGCATAATCGATGCCGGAACGGGCGGTGCTCTTCTCTCCCACTGCGGAAATATCACAGGTAGCATTTTCTTCGAGCAGGTAGCCAAGAAGTGTCATTTTCACTTTCACGGTTCCTTCCCGAAGCAAGGGTGCATCCGTAGCAAAATTGAATGTTATTTTCTGGGGAGACTTATCGTTCATGTAAGTAAAATAGACGTAGTTGTCTCCATGATAAACTTCCAGTTGCTCTTCGCTGCAGGAGGCGAAAACAAGCAGCAGGCAGAAGGTGGTATATGTCAATATTCGTTTCATCTTATCCGGGCATTAGTTGGTTGTTTCACTGGTAGGCAATGGAAGTACAAAAGAACCTGTCATGTTGATTTCTCCTTCCTCGTCGGAATCGGGTACGGTGGAGAGGTTCATCCGTTTGTAGGTGTAGAAGGTTCCACCTTCGCCTATCATTTCTTTCCGTATATCGAGCAGTATTTCGGCATCCAGTTGTTCACGGGTGCTGACTGTCAGACTAAGGGTACGTTCAGCTCCACGGGCTTTTCGAACTGTTTCGAGGTAGTTGATTCCTTCGGTTATCTTGCCATTATAGCTACTGATCTCCGCCAGGATATGACAGATTTCACTGAACCGGATCACTGGTATCATCGGATTCTCCATTGCTTCTACTACTGATTCGACGGAAGGGTTATACTTCAGTGTGTAATACTTCGACTGGGTTTCATTGGTAGTCCCGATCAGGTAGGTGAGCCGATAGTCGGTATATACGCCCGTATTGTCCGAAGCAAACAGGGAAGGGATATTTGCCAACGGCAAACGGGTGGTTGACGAAGAAGAGGAAGAGCCCCATACGGCCTGTTCATAATCCGTAGCCAGCTGTTTCTTGTACAAGCCGAACAATATGTCGTGGGAGACTTTTGTATATCGGGAATTGAGATTGCAGGTAATGTTCTCTCCTTCTGTAAAGCCTATCCACCGTTTCTGCTGGTAATAGGTGTTGTAAAGTTCTTTGGCGGCTGTCTCGGCATTCTTGTAGTAGGCAGGACCGGCATAGATGCAGACACGGGCTTTCAACCCCAGCAATGCCAGATAGTTGAAGCGGATGCCACGATACCAGAAGAATGCTCCCATATCGTCTATATAGGAACCGGAGTTGAAGCGGTAGCGGGCATTCCATTCGGGAGTAGGTTCGTACATTTGTGAAGCATACATCGCTTCGGGATGGTATTCGGTGTCAAATTTCCGCAGAATGTCTTCCGCTTCGAGCAGGTCTTTCAGGACTTTCTCGATAAAATCGGTAACGGTACATTTTTCTACCACTGCGGCTTCGTATTTATCGCGGTAAGGAAGATAGGCGCCCGAAGGATTGGTTGCCGTTGCAGGAGCAAACAAGCGAAGTAGGTCAAAATGCATCATGGCTCTTAATGACAAGGCTTCGGCGTAAATGAGGTTTTTCTCTTCTTCTCCGTATTCGAACAAAGAGATGTCCGTGGGCCGGATGTTCTCGATGAGCTTGTTCAGGTTGGCTATCACTTTATAGCCTTTTTCCCAGATAGCTGTCACGACGGGTTCGGTGTCGACCGTGTTATAGATAAGTTCGGAAGCGTCGGCATACATCGGAGAGATGGTTCCCGCCTTTTGATTGTATTGCTGGGAGATGGCACTAAGGAATCCCCAGCTTAGTTGCTTACCGTAAAGTTCGTCGGACGCCAGATTGGTGTAGATACCATTCAGGGCATTCCGGTAGCCGAAACCGGTGGAAAACAGATCGTCGTCGGCTATCGCATTTTCTGGTGTTACGTCCAGCCAGGCATTGCAGGAAACGGCTAACATTCCTGTCAGGGCTATTAGTATATGGCTGATTAGTTTCTTCATTTGTATGGTTAGAATATGATGTTAGTAGTCAGATTGAATGAACGCGAATAAGGATAATCCAGTCCCCGTTCCTGACGGATGGTAGACCAATAGAACAGGTCGTTCATCGTGAACGAAAGACGCAGGCCGGACAGATGGAGTTTCTTTAATTGTTCGGGACGGAAATTGTAGCTCATTGTCAATGAACTCCATTGCAGGGTATTGTTTTTCTGTACAAAACGCGAAGATGCGCCGGTGGTGACATTACGGTCACGAATATCTTTCATGGTGGTTATGTCTCCCGGTTTCTGCCAACGGTCGAGCAATACCCGCTTATCTACATTGTCATTTTTAATGTCGGCATTCTCTACATAGGAGACGAGGGTATTGTTGTAAGCATCTCCACCAAAAGTATAGAGGAAAGAAGCAAACATGGATAACTGTTTATAGGACAGGGTATAACCGAATGAGCCTTGTCCCTTGGGAGCTGTATCGCCAATAATGGTCCATTCGTCGGCAGACCATACATCGGTAACGTCACCATTCCGGCGAAGGTAGATTTCTTTGCCGTTTGTGGGGCTGATTCCCAATGACTTCATCCCGTAAATAGAGGTCAGAGAGGCTCCTTCGTAATATTTCAGGTATGTTTTAGCATATTTTGAATCGGAGCTGCTTTCGGGGTTATATCCGCTGAACAGTTCTTCCACTCTTTTATTATAGTCGCGCATTGCCTGGGAGATTTCAATAATCGTGTTTTTGTTTCTTGCAAAGCTGCCGTAGAGCTGGAAGAGCCAGTTTCTGTCACTGTAAAGTCGTGCCCGCAGTTCCAGTTCGACGCCGGTGTTTTTCACCTTTCCCATGTTTTCTTTGTAGGAGGTGAATCCGGTAGAGGAAGGGATGGTATAATCGGTTATCAGGTCGATGGTACGCTCGTCGTAGGCAGAGGCTTTCAGATAGATTTTATCGTGCCACAGTCCGATTTCAACTCCATAGTCGAGGGTGTATTTACGTTCCCATTTCAGGTTCGGATTTCCCATCTGATAGAGGAATACACCGTAGCCTGTGGGATACCAGCTGTCTGTTTGCAGCTGATACATATCTTTGGCCGAATAGAGGGAGAAGTTGGTCTTTCCGGTCAGTCCGTAGGAGACACGGAACTTCAACATGGAAAAGAGTTCATTCGACTTCATAAAATCATAATTATGAATGTTGATTCCTGCTCCTGTTGACCAGAACATGGACCATCTTTTATCGGAACCGAATTCGGAAGAACCGTCGATACGTCCTGTAAGGTCGGCGAGATAGATATTGTTGTAGGTGTAGTTGGAAGTGAGCAAGGCTCCTACCAAGCGGGTGGTATTATCGGAGCTGCTGGGCTTTCCGTATACTTCTGCCGCATAGTTTGAAGAGACAAGGTCGCCACCCGGAAATCCCCGGTAACGTGTTTCGGAAGCAGTGCTCTGCGTTTGTCTCATGTTGGAGGACAAGCAGATATTGAGATTGTGTCCCTTGAAGGTATTGTTGTACATGAGTGACAGGCTTCCGTCTATCACTGTTCTCTTTTGTGTGGATTCTGTTTTTTCACCATTGATGTTGCCTGTACTGGCTGAATAACTGGCCGATGCGGGATCTTTGTACAGATCACCGGTAGAATTTCTCATCAGGACGGAAAACTGACCGCGCAGACGCAGACCGTCGGTGATACGCCAATTCAGACTAAGATCATCGGTTACTTCATCATAACCGGAATGGTCGAAGCTGTTGTAGAAGTTGATTTCGTACAATGGATTTACTTGTGTGCCGCTAGCCCCGTCGAACTTTTCGAGACGGCGCACATAATCGCCATTTTCATCATACAGACGCATATAAGGAAGTAAATGGGAGTAATCGCTGAATGAATTGAAGGGGACATCTGTACTTTTGTTATAAGTGTAGGTCACTTTGTTCTTTATTTGTAGTCCGCCAATGCGGTAGTCTACATAAAAAGCGGCATTGGCATTCTTACGGGAAGAGTGTTTCATCACTCCTTCCGTTCCTCTGAATCCCAGTTCCACTCCCCAGCGCACGTCGTTTTCTCCACCGTCTATGAAAACGGAGTGCTTATGGTTCAGAGCCGTGCGCAGTCCTTGAGAAAGCCAATAGGTATCGACACCTGTCAGTACATTATTGAGTCGTTGGTAGTAACCGTTGGTATAGGGGTCTATTTCCGGGGTGTTGCTGTTATATAGTCCTGCCAGGCGTTCGGTTTCCAGCTTCTCACGGGCGTTCATCAGATTGTAGGAGGATAAATCCGGCAGTTCGGCAGAAAGTACTCCGGAATACTGTACACGGAACTTTCCGGCTTCAGGCGCACGCCGTTCAATGACAATTACTCCGTTGGCCGCACGTGAACCGTACATGGCAGTGGCGGCAGCATCTTTCAGGATATTGATGCTGTGGATGCTATTCATATCGAGGTCGTATATCTTTTCTACATCGACTTCAAAGCCGTCCAGTATGAAGATAGGCAGGTTGGAATTACCGCTTAGCACTTCCCGCGAAATGGAGGAGGTGGAGGTCTGCCCAAGTGTCGTTTCTCCGATACCGGTCTGACCACGCAAGACGAATTGAGGCAGGCTGTTGGGATCGGAACCAGCAGCCAGATTCTCCTGTATTCTGAAAGAGGGATCGAAAGTCTGAATGGCCGAAATCAGGTTGTTCGGGTTGACTTTTAACAGGTCTTCTTTCTCTATCTTTGTGGTATTTCCAGTGAAACTTTCTTTCTGTATGGAGTTATAGCCGGTTACAATCACTTCCTGAATACTTTCGGTAGCTTCTACCATCTGCACATCGACTTTCTGCCGGGAAGTGACTTTGATTTTACGGGTTTCAAA
Organism: Bacteroides sp. OF03-11BH; assembly: GCF_003604005.1. Classification (NCBI taxonomy): domain Bacteria; kingdom Pseudomonadati; phylum Bacteroidota; class Bacteroidia; order Bacteroidales; family Bacteroidaceae; genus Bacteroides; species Bacteroides sp. OF03-11BH. The sequence goes on from NZ_QTMW01000017.1 coordinate 102,464, forward strand.
ACCGATGTAGGAATAGATAACCAGACCGCCTTTTTCGGGCAGGGTCAATACATAGCAACCGTTTATATCGGTAATTACACCAGTAGAATGACCATCCAAACGAATCGTCACTCCTACCATCGGTTCTTTAGAGAGTTTCTCAATCACCCGGCCATAAACATAATTTCCGTGTGGAGGAAGAAGATATGTCTCTTTTGAATTATTTTTGTTTTGGGCTATTGCATTAGTAGATAGTGATAAAATGTATACAAACAATAAGATTCTATTCAAAGCCCCGGAATTTAGCTTTTGCATAACGGATATATATAGTTATTACACCCGCAAAAGTATTCTTATATGATAGACGGAGCAATCACGAATTTTAGGTATTTTACACAACTATTATACCAAAATATAATTAAAGCAAAATCTTTTTGCTTCTGTTTAGGTATTAATCAATAGCAAAAAGAATAACTGCATCATTTATCCTCTATCAAAAGGCAAATGATGCAGCTGTCGGTTATATCTGTTTTTTTATAATGCCAGACGGTATATCTCTTTGCTGTCCTGTTTCGCTAATTTGACATAGTTGCCTACCAATTCACCTTTATTCCGGTGCAGACTATCTGCAAGGCGGTCGATGTCGGGATTCTCAATGCCAAGTTCTTTGAAGGTCACAGGCAGGCCGATGGAAGTAAAGAAGGATTTCAGACGGGAAATTCCTTCAAGGGCTACCGCCTTTTTATCGTCTGATTCTGCCACTCCCCACACTCGGATGGCGTATTGGGCTATCTTATCCACATTGTGTTCTGTCATCCATGTCATCCAGGCAGGGAAGATTACGGAGAGTCCGGCACCATGAGTCACGTTATAGATGGCGCTGATTTCATGTTCGAGGAAGTGGGAAGCCCAGTCCTCTTCACAACCTACACCACAGGTTCCATTGTGGGCGATCGTTCCGCACCACATCAGATTGGCACGGGCTCCGTAGTTTTCGGGGTCTTTCATGACGGTAGTTGCCTCTTTGATGATGGCAAGCAGGGTACCTTCGCACAGGCGATCGCCTATTTCTACATCTTTCGTGTTGGTGAAATAGCGTTCCATGATGTGTGCCATCATATCGGCAATGCCGCAGGCGGTTTGGAAAGGAGGAAGTGTGTAGGTCAGCTCGGGGTTCATCACGGCAAAAACAGGACGTAGTACACCGGGAGCACGGAGGCTTAATTTCTGTAAGCCATCGACTTTCGTGATGACGGTGTTACCGGAACCTTCGCTTCCGGCAGCAGGAATCGTTAACACAACGGCTACTTTCAATGCTTTCGTCACAATGGCTTTTCCGATGTAGAAATCCCAGAAATCTCCGTTGTAAGGAACTCCGGCTGCAATGGCTTTCGCCGTATCAATCACAGAGCCACCACCAACGGCGAGCATCATGTCTACGTTTTCTTTCCGGCAGAGGTCGATTCCTTCATACACTTTCGTGTCTATCGGGTTAGGCTGTACACCACCCAGCATGCAATAGGGAATACCTACTTCCTGCAATGATTTCTCAACACGGGCCAACAAGCCGCTACGTATCACGGAACCGCCACCATAAACAATCATTATTTTGCGTGCACCGTATTTCTGTACTAACACTCCGGTCTGCGCTTCCGTATCCCGACCGAACACGAATTCAGTAGGGCTGTAAAAGATAAAATTATTCATTGTCGTTTTCTTTATAGGTCTTTTCGTCAGTCTTTTCTATAGATCCAAATAGAACTCCTTTGACAAGTTTTTCTATAAGTTCTTTTATAGAGCCCTTCATAAGAGTCTTTATAGATCAGACAAAGTTATAAATTTAAGCAGAATATCTTTCTTTTAATTGTTTAAAATTTCCTACTTTCATTAGTACAAGTCCGATTACAATCCAGACCATTTCGCGTACACGGGTAATCAAAGCGGCATAGACTCCGTAAGCTCCGGAAAGGGAAAGGCCGCCTACGGCGAGGGCAAAGCCACCTTCACGACCTCCCAATTGCATAGGCAGGAAAAACAGCAGATTAGCAAGTAAAGAAGAGAAAGCCGCAATCAGGCAGCAGTCAGCAAAGCTGACATGGGTGGTCAGCACGTTCAGTATCAGCCATATTTCAAGACAACTGACTACACGGGCGGTATATTCCAGTAAGAGGGCGCTATAAAAGGTTTGTTTCTTTTGTTGGTGGAGAAGGGCAATTTGTTTGTCTATATTCTCCAACTTCTCTTTATGCGCGTTAGCAAAATGAAATACTTTCTTTTTCAGAAAAGGAATACGACCACCCATACGGACAAAAGCCACAGCCATCCCCTGCCGATAGCCTTTCATAAAAAGAATAACAATCAGCAAGCAAAAGACAGTAATAGCTCCTAAGATTATCCCCATCATCCACCCCACCGGATAGAGACAAACGTAAAGCAACACTGAACTTAACCAAAAGCAAAAGTGGGAAAAGATATGCATCATCACATAAAGAATCACGGAAGAGGTGGCGCGTTCTATTCCTATATAGGGTTTCAGCTCCATAATGCGATATGGTTCGCCTCCCATCAGCCCAACAGGAGTCACGTAATTAAGCGCAAAACCTGTTACTGTGAATTTGTAGAGCCGGACAAATGAAAACCCCGTCTTACCACCACTACGGATGATGATGTACCACGATACTGTATTAATAAGGTAGACAAACAGCCATAGCAACAAAACCAAAGGTAAATATACCCCTGCACGCTTCAAATTCAGCCAAAGCTCCTGATAATCCATATCAAAAGTGAATATCATTATCAGAACGGCAATGATACCAAAAGCGAGAAATATATTACGGTACTTGTTCTTCACTATTTGTGAGACTTATATCTATTTTTTATATGGGTATATATCTGCTTTTATATGGGTATATATCTGCTTTTATATGAGTATATACTTGCTTTTTGTATGGGTATATATCTCACTTTATTCACATATAATCTTACTTTATATACGTATAATATCTTTCGAAGAATCTTTTGAACGCCGGGATTCTCATCAATATGTATTCGAATATCAGCCAACCGATTAACGCGCAAGAGATGCCAAGTAATACATCAATGATATAATGATGGCATGAATAAATAGCTGTTCCCCAAATGCCGACCATGATAATAGAGAAAAGAGTAACCACATACCACCTGCATTTACCAATAATGGCATACACCAATGCAACTACCATATAGGCCGCATGCAGTGAAGGCACTGCCGCAAAAACATTAGCATTACGCCCGTAGATAGAATCAAAGATGGTTACTCCGAAGAATGCATCAAAGCGTCCCAATCCTGCAACATTACCCGGTGTGTTTAATATCGGTTCGAAACCGTAGTTGATGGCATACCAAGGCGGAGCGGCCGGATGAATATAATAACCGGCAAAACCAATCAAATTGACAAACAAGAATACTAACGCAAAGCGAAGGTAGGTTTTTCTTTCCTTCTTGAAATACAGGCAAAGACCGAACAGGATGGGAACGGGAACCCAACAAAGGTAGAAGATTCCGGCAAAAACGTCCGCTATCGGCCAGTTGTGTGCAGCGAAGTATTCGCAAGGAGTAACCAGAAGACCATTATCCATTACTCCGAAAAGAGACTTTTCGAGATTATACAGTCCGGCCACATCAATTGGGTTCACTTCGTAGTTGGGGCAAATACGCATCCAGTCATACGAGATTCCAAAAATGGCGAAAGGTAACAAGGCCACAGCCAACTTACGAGTAGGTAATCCGGCAAAAAATAAAACTAAATAGAGTACCGCCATTAACAGGTGCTCGGAACGAAGCCCGATAAAGATACTTGTCAGCAAAAGGAAAAGAGCCATAATGACTGTCACAGTCAGGACTTCTCTCTTCGACGGCATTTGAATATTCTTTATCATTATAATGTTTTGATTAGACAACTAGACTATTTACTATTGGACTATTTACTATTGGACTATTTACGATGTACTATTTAGGATGTACGATGTAAATAGTAAATCGTCCAACAGTAAATTAATTCATTCTTTCATCACTTTGTAGCAATGTCTCACACGAGCAAATGCCGTGATATTGGCAAACAGGGCAACAAAAGCCAGAGGAACAATCATAATCAGGATTGGTTCGAAAACGGTGATATCTTTGAAAACGCCACAGAACAAAGCTCCGAGACTGGTCAGCACTACGCGTTCCGGACGTTGCATGAATCCGACTTTACATTCAATTCCTAAGCCTTCGGCACGGGCACGCACGTAGCTTACCATCAGTGAGCCGATTAGTGCCACAAATGCAATGAGTGCATAAAGGAAATAATCTTTCATTGATAAATAGTAACAGATACCAAAGAAAGTCATCAATTCACTATAACGGTCGAGTACTGAATCGTAAAGCGCACCGAACTTGGAACTCATGTTGCCTAGGCGAGCTACACGTCCGTCCATCATATCGAACAGTCCGGCAAACAAAATCACACCTCCTGCCCAGCCGATAATGGCCAAATCGTTCTGTCCGCCATATATGCCGGCATATACAAACATACCTGCCGCTACTACATTCAGGATAAATCCGGTAGTGGTGATAAAGTTAGGAGTGATTCCTATTTTAATCATTCCGCGTATCAGGGGATTGATAATCTTATAAATCAACTGTTGTAAATAATCTCTGTAATTCATCTGTTTAAATCTGTTTATAGCTATTTTTATCTAAATCTTCTGTTTTCTCAATCTGTATATATCTAATTCTTTCGTTTTCTCATCAGTCTTTTCAATCCGTTTTTCAGTTTCTTTTTCCGAACAAACTTCTTATATCTATATTCCGGTAAACAAAAAAGCGTTGCATATTATAGTTCCAGAACAGTGCCACGATGACTGCCACTACCACTTTAGGAATAATGAAAAAATCTCCGAAATACAGGCTAAGCGTGTCGCGTACCCAGGGAATCTTCGCTAATGATTCCGTCAGTGCATACGTGCCCCACGTGTTTAACCAAACGCTGCAAATCCATACAAGGATAAACTTTGCAGCGACATTCGTTTTTTTTCCTTTCGATTTAAAGGTCCATTTATAGTTGATAACACAATTGACGATTCCTCCATAGATAGCCCCCGCCAGGGTGGCATATACATAGTAGACTTCAAATAGCCTGACCAGAAGAATCGTAACGAGAAAGTCTGCAATAGTTGCCATTTGAGCAGAAAGCTGCGCCCTCAAGAACATGAAGATGCCACCTTTCTGGGAAATCATCCGTGCAACTCTTTTCAGCCAATCACCCATCTTGCTCCCACTAACAAAATAAAACTATACACTCCCGCCAAAACGTCGTCCATCATCACACCTACTCCACCTTTCAGGCTTTCCATACGGCGTATGCCCAACGGCTTGGCTATATCAAAGATACGGAACAGGGCAAAAGCCGCAATCACATACCAGAACCAACGGTCGTCATTGGGAACAGCCAATAACGGTATCCACACTCCTACCATCTCGTCCACTACCACACGCGAAGGATCTTCTCCCCAATAAGTTTCCAGCTTATTGGCAGCCCAAATGCCGGCGAATGTAAATACAATCACCAAAGCGGCAGTCAGCCATAATACCCAAAAGAAAGGAAGGAGAAAATAAAGTGCAATCCAAATGATAGAAGCCAGTAACGCCCCAGCCGTGCCGGGAGCAAAAGGAGAAAAACCGGAGCCAAAGCCCGTGCCTATAAAAACAGGTAGAAAGGGAGGACGCTTCATTTATTACTAATTACTAATTACAAACTACGAGTCGGTTGTGTCACGAGTCCCCCAAACGAATGGGGAATTTGTACAATAAAAAAGTAAAAGTTGAGGTTGAGCATCCACCAGTCTTTATAGGATGGTAAATCTCAATCTCAACTTATTATTTGGGGTTACTGATTAAGCTAAGTAATCAGGTTCTTTTTCACCAATCATGTTACGCAATGTCTGTTTTACCATTCTCCATTGTGTAAACAAGTCGTGTTCGGGCTGATGTTCGAAATCGTGCATCGGGCTCTTGCAGAAGAATGACAACCAAGTCTGGATGCCACACATGCCTGCACGCATTGCCAAGTCGCTGAACAACACAAGGTCAAGAGCGATAGGAGCTGCAAGGATAGAGTCGCGGCAAAGGAAGTTCACCTTGATTTCCATCGGGTAGCCCATCCATCCGAAGATATCGATGTTATCCCATGCTTCTTTGTTGTCTTTGCGGGGAGGATAATAGTTGATACGTACTTTATGATAAACATCTCCGTAGAGATCCGGATATTTTTCTGGTTCGAAGATAGTGTCGATTACAGACAGCTTGCTGACTTCTTTTGTCTTGAAGTTGTCCGGATCATCGAGCACTTCACCGTCGCGGTTACCGAGGATATTGGTAGAGAACCAACCGTTCACACCCAGCATACGGGTTTTGAACATCGGAGCCAATACGGTTTTCATCAGTGTCTGACCACTCTTGAAGTCTTTACCGGAGATAGGTACATTCTTTTGTTTAGAGAATTCCCACATAGCAGGAGTATCCACACACAAGTTAGGAGCACCCATTACGAACGGAGCGTCTTCCGCAATCGCAGCATACGCATAACACATACTCGGAGAAATCACGTCTGTATTGTTTTCCTTCATTGCTTTCTCTAAAGCAGCGAGTGACATGTGCTCGTCAGACAGCGGAATGTAAATTTCAGTACTTGCAGCCCAAAGCACCACTACGCGTTCGCAGTTGTTAGCAGCTTTGAAGTCGCGGATATCCTGACGAAGTTGTTCTACCATTTCCCAACGGGTAGCAGCCTTCTTCACGTGTGTACCGTTCAGACGTTTTGCCCAGTTGTGATCGAAAGCAGCCGGCATCGGTTTGATAGCTTCCAACTCTTCTTTTACTCCATTCAGGTCTTTTTCTTTCAAAACCTCGGCGTACATAGCAGCTTCGTATGCGTTGTCCGGGAAAATATCCCATCCTCCGAAAACAATGTCTTCCAAATTCGTCAAGGGCACAACGTCCTTGATGAGTTTTTCTTCGTTGTTCTCCATGCGCATTGTGGCTAACTGTGTAATAGATCCTATCGGTTTTGCCAGTCCCTTGCGAGAGGCTAGTGTACCTACAATCATCGTGGTAGCTACCGCACCACCCACTCCAACTACCAGTACGCCAAGACGCCCGGTAGCGGGTTTAATTTCTTGTTTCATTTCTATTCTATTAAAATTAAACTAAAATTGATGCAAAAATAAGATTAATTAATTACTAATACAGTCTTTATTTGTCATATAAACATTGCAATTAGCAGGATTTAACTTTTAAAAGGTCATGTGGAGACTTATTCTCAAGCCAGATCTGTCAATCCCGGGCGAATCACGATAAGTGAACCTCCAGATATAGTCCAAACGTAACACCTTGAAAATGTTTTCGATACCTACACCCGCCTCCACATAAGGTGTTTTTCCCATTGTTTGTGTGTTCTCTATCGGAAAAGCGAACAAACCGTCACTCAAAGCCGGGTTGTTTTTATCGCTCAAATGTCCATATAATCCACGACAGGAAACTATTTCCCTCCATTTTAGTTTTTTCAACAACGGTACCCGGTTGAACAGCCATCCGTTGAGGAAATAAGTAACATCCCACGAGAAATATTCATCGTTCATAAACTCCATCGCATTCATCAACGAGTAAGATTCCGGTTGAATGGTATAAGAAAGGTTGGCATTAGGCATGATAAGCAACGGGAAAGGTACTTTATCCCACACTTTACCTGCTTTTAGTATAACGTCCGTATAGCCGAACGCGGAAAACCAGAAGCGTTTCTGAATACCGGCTTCGGTATGATTGTAAGTGTAATCGCTGCCCAACACTCCTTTTCCGGCAATGGTATGCGACAAGGTAAACACCGGTGCATCCAACGATACGGGAAAACGGTTCCATTGAGTCTGGAAGAATTTCTCATTCGGAGCATAACGCAACTTCAACTCTGCGGCACTGATAGAGAAATCTTTTACCGGGGTGTAGGTATCTCCTTCTTTCTTTAAAAAAGGAATCAGGTAGGAGGACTCATCTTTCCGTGTACGTGCTGTCAACTGGAAAGAAAAGCCGGAATAAAACTCATTGGTATAGGTCATCTCCGCCTGCCGGAAATAGCCGATACGGTCGTCCTTCTCACGTTTCAAGGCCAGGAACACATTGTCTTTGCTTGTATACAGGTAATTTTGTCCGTACTGGTTCACATCTGATTCGTAACGCAATTTCAATGAATGGATGGGAAATTCGTTGGCGTATTCTTTCTTCTTCTTGAAAGAATATTCCAGTTCCGCCAATCCTTTCACTCTTTCATCTTTAAACCCGTAAGCCACATATCCTTTGCCAAACAGGTGCGGATTGAGCCAGGCGGTAGTCATACCTCCGGCACGGATACGGGGACCTTCCAATGTGTTACCGCTGATAGTGGCATTCATCGGGCCGATATAGAAAAGTGGCGCTTCTTTGGAGGTGGGAATATATCCCGTAAAGAGAATGGAAAGCACTTTTTCCGTCCAGTAATATACCGGATAACTGCGTAATTGTGTCATCAGGCGGTCTACGGAGTTTTCCTGCTGGGAGATGGCGGCTTGCGGACGATTCTCCGCCCAGAATGTTTCGGGACGCGACAGGGCTTCCGTCTCTTCAATAATACGTTCGGGTTTGGTGAAGGCTTTGTCGGCTTCAGCAGTCGGCGTAAAGGTGTAGTTGCTGTAATCCGCTACCCGGCGGGCAAAAATACCGTCCTGTCCTTCGGTCAGTTTAAACTCAACAGTGATACTTTCATGATCGAGCAGGCGTGTGCCGTCTTCAGCGCGCTTAAATTCCTGTTCGAGCAACATGTAGTCTACAAAGTTCAGGTTTATCTTTTTGGGAAAGTTGAATACGGCACGTTTAACAAAGTAAGTAGAGTCGAGCGTCACATACAGGTGTCCGTTGAAACCGAAAGACTCGGAATTAAAAGGCGTGAAAGCAAGGTCTGCACAAGGCTCTCCGGCAATCTGCAACGTGTCCATCAGGTAATATTTATAAAAGCCTGTGCCGATACGGGACAAGGGACTGACAAACTTATTCGTAAACAGGGAAATGTTGTTTTCGTAGATATCGACGTCTTTAAAGACTTCATTGATGGCTGCCTGCATCCCTTGTTTAGAAAGAAACTCATCGACACCGGCCTGTTTGCGTCCTTTCACCCATTGCTTCTCGGAACGGGGAGATTTCCGGTAATAGTCTGTGGCAAGCAGTTCACGGGCTGATACCGTCAGAATCGGTTTACCGGTAACGGCAGAAGTATCTACATATTCTGTCAGGAAATCAAATTTACGATATAGCCATTTTTTCTGTTTCTCTTCATCGAAGTTATTCAACGCAAAGGTGGTCTTTTCATAACGTTCGCGTTGCCAGAAGTCTTTCTCGTAGGGAGAGTAGTTGTCACGGCTTTCAATCATACGGCGGACAAATTCCACAGCAGGATTATCTTTCTTCCGGTAGTGCTCACGTTTGGGTTTGACTACCACTTCACCAAGCGCGTATTCGGTAGGCGCAAGCGCTACTTTATAGGATGCATTACGGGCAGGGCGAATGGTGCGGACATAGTCATTATAACCGATTACAGAGATTACAAGCACTGCTTCGGAGCGGTGGGTTTTGAAGTAAAAGCGTCCGTCGCTTCCGGTAGTAGTTCCTTCGGTCGTGTCTTTTAAGCGTACAGATGCATAAGGCAAAGGTTCTTTGGTCAGAGAATCAGTCACCACCCCTTGTACCACATACTGCGCACTGAGCGGAATACTGATAGCCAATAAAAGAAAGAGCGTTAATGTGCCTTTTTTCATTAATCTCATACCTTAAATCCTATTGAATTGAGCGGGGCAAAGGTAGGAGTGATTTCAAGACAAAAAAAGGTCTATTTGACGGAAGAAATGTTCTTATTTGACACAATTAGGGGAAAGTAATACGGAATCGGGTCAGTCCGTCGGCATAGGTTCGCAAAGAGAATGTGCACCCATGACGCATCAGTACTTCGCGAATAAAGATGAGTCCGATTCCCTGACCGTTCGGTTTGGTAGAGAAGAAAGGACTGAACAGTTTAGCTTCTGTTTCTTTGCTGATTCCCTGACCGTTATCTATCACTTCAACAGTGGCCGGAGCGAAGGTGCGGACTATTATTTCCCCATCGGTCTCAATGCTTTCCGCTGCATTTTTGATGATGTTTACGAGTACTTGCTCAAACAAAGCGGCATCCAGCATCACATCTTTCAGACTTTCGTCCATTTCCATGCGGAGTGTAATGCGACGGTCATTACACATTCCTTCCATAAACCGCTTGCAGGTGAAAACCAAATCATTCAGATTGACAGAAGAAAGTGTCGGTTCGGGGATTTTCACCACATCGGCAAAACGGGTGATGAAACGACTCATCGAGAAACAACGGTCGGTACATACACGCATCACGTCGCAGATGTCTTCCATTCCTTCTTCACTGGAAAGGGCTTGTTCTACCGTATCCAGTGTGGAAGTAATGCCAGCAGTCGTGTTGTTCACTTCGTGGGCAATCATGCGGATCACTTTCTCGTATGCTTTCTTTTCCGCTTTCATCACTTCGTCAGTGAGGGTTTCTACCAAATAGAAGGGATGCTGAAATCCACGATCAATGAAAGAAGAATGAGTACACCGGTAGATATTCGAGTCGTTCAAACGGACGGTTACCTTCTCTCCTTTCGGGAGGTTGGCCAATTCCACCGCTAACGGAGAATCAATCTCTTTCATCTTCTTGCCTTGTACGTCTTCCAAACGAACACCCAGCATTTTCAAAGCCATCGGATTCAATTCCGAAAGGTCTTCATCAAGGGAAGTTATAATCACTCCCATCGGAGAAGCTTTAATCAGCAAATCAAGAAAATTATTCTGTTCACGCAGGCGGAGACGTTCATTCTTGAGCTGTTCCATCATGCGGTTGAAGATATTCACCACACGATCGGCCTCATATTGGCCTACAGGGCTAAGACGGCTACTAAAATCCTGCTCACGCAACAGTTCCATACCGCTTCCGATTGTATTCAACGGCTTCACAATCTTACGATAGAAAAAGGTCAGATAAATGAGGATGAAAAGTATCAGCCCCTCCCCTATGTAGAAAAAGATTGTATTCAGTTGACTGGAAAGGAACAGCAATACACTACCTAATGCCAGCAGCAGAAAGACTAGTATGTAAAAGAATCCTTTTATACGCACGTTATCTGTGGTTAACGGTTAATCTTAATATTATTAGGCACGTGTCTAAATTTATCACATTGTTATATTATATTTTTCGAGACGGCGGTAGAGTGCTGCACGGCTGATACCCAATGCCGTAGCTACCTGACTCAAATTTCCTTTGTAACGGTCCAACGCCTGGAGAATGGTCTGGCGTTCTATTTCATCCAAAGTCATACCAGCCAGAGCTGCGCCTTCGGTCACTCTTGCGTCATCGTGGCGAATATACTGCGCATCAAAGTCGGAAGCATCAAGCAGCGGTTTACCACTTACCAAAATGGTACGTTCCACCAAGTTCTTCAATTCACGAATATTCCCCGGATAGGGCAAACGGCTCAAGAATTGCAGGGCATCGGCAGAGAACTCCGTACGGGGCAATCCGTTGGTTACCGCCTGACGGTCGGCAAAATGACGTGCCAGCAAAGGAATATCTTCGCGACGTTCGCGCAAGGCCGGCAGTTTCACTGTTATCAGATTGATACGATAGAAGAGGTCTTCACGAAAAGTACGTTCGCCCACCATTTTGCGCAAATCGGCATTGGTGGCTGATACTACCCGGATATCCGTCTTGCGCGGACGGCTGTCGCCGAGCACTTCAAATGTCTGATCCTGCAATACACGCAGTAACTTCACCTGGCACGAAAGGTCGAGATCACCTATTTCATCCAGAAAAATCGTCCCTTTGTTTGCCATTTCGAAACGTCCGATACGGTCTGCGGAAGCATCGGTAAAAGCTCCTTTCTTGTGCCCGAACATTTCACTTTCGAACAGGCTTTGGGAGATACCTCCAAGATTCACTTTCACAAAGGGGTGTTTGGCTCGCTGACTGTTGATATGAATGGCCTCGGCTATCAATTCCTTACCTGTTCCGCTTTCCCCTGTAATGAGGACAGAGGCATTGGTCTTTGCTATGCGGGCAATCGTGTTCAACACATCCATTAATCCCTGGCTACGTCCGATGATGTGGCTGCGGTCGAAAGAATCGCTCTGTTCCTGCGTTGGTTCCTGTGGAGTGCCCGAAAGTTGGAGTGCCGTTTCGATGCGTTGCAACAAGGCGGCATTATTCCAGGGCTTCGTTATGAAATCAAAAGCTCCCGCCTGCATTCCTTGTACGGCAAGTTGGATACTTCCCCAAGCGGTCATCAATATCACCGGTGTTTCGGGACGGAATATTTTTACTTGTTTGAGTAGGGTCAAACCCTCCTCACCCGTTGTAGAAAGAGTGAAGTTCATATCCATCAGGATTAAATCCGGAGCTATGGAACGTACTACTTCCATAGCTTCCCGTGGACCGGGAACGGTCTGTGCTTCATATCCTGCCCGCTTCAACATGAAGCTAAGCGAAGAACGTACTGCGCTGTCGTCGTCAATTATCAGAATCATAGTTAAAATTGCAAGATTCCTCTACCAAGAAAACTTCTTCTGTTTTTTCAATCTTCCAAGAAGAAGTATTTCTTTTTTTATTTCTTTCTTTATTTATAATGGGGGATGAATTTTTCTGTATTATTTACGTATTTTTCATTTCCCGAGTGTTAAAATCGAGTTTCAAAGGTACTATAAATAGTTCGTAATACCAAATGAATCAGGCATAAATACGCAATAGTCTGTTTGCAGACTTGAAAAACTTTTCCCATAATCTCCGGCAAGTTCCTCCATAAGATTCAAAAGCTTTTTCCTAGCCTTTTTATTGCCGGATGATTTCATCAAAATCAGCTTCAAGTTCGGTATTGGTACGAAAATCCCATAGCGTCAGACTGCGAATCTGATAATAATAATACCAATAATAATAAAGTTCGGAAATATGTTTCTGTCTCGCATCATCTTTAGAGTTCTGCGCATCATTCAAATCCAAGGTATTGATTTTACCTATCAGGAAAGTTTCAATACTTGTTTTATATCGTTGTTGGGCAATTGCGTCGGCTTCTTTGGCTATGTCCAACTGTTGTGCCTGATTATTGAAATGCTCCACCAACAGAAAAATGTCCTGGTTGAAGTTTATCTGTTCCTGACGAATTTTTGAAAGCACTACATCCCGATTACTCTTGGCTACCCGGACTTTCCCACGGCGTTTTCCCCAATCGAGAATCGGAATCTTAACGCCTACCTGAACAATCTGATTATCCTGCAGGTTCCTGTAAACGGCCGGAAAATTCCGGTTCTCACCCGTATATCCTACGCTTGCAAACAAATCGACACTACGCAAATTTCCGCGTGCGGTAGCTACCTCATAATCGGCTTCCAACTGGCGGCGACGGATATTCTGTGCAAAAGAATTACGTTCCAATGCTTTATTTAACACCTGATTGTACTCCATCCTCGGGCCATCCACAGCTTCGGGAAGAACCGGGTTTAGTACTTCATCCTCTCCTACTCCCAAAAAGGCACGGAGCTGGAACATCTTGGCATTGAGATCACTCTCTGCTTCCGTCAATGCAGCCTTCGCATTCAAAGCGGAGAGCTTCAACTGCAAGAGTTCATTCTCGGAAATCTGCCCCATTTTGCGTTTGGCAAGGGCTACTTCATAAAGGTGGTCGGCATTTGTCTGGTTCTGTTTCGCCGTGCCAAGATTTTCTTTTGCCAACAAAAGATTAAAGTAATAAGTGATAGCACGCATCGTCACTTCTTCGGTAGCAGTGATAAAAGCTGCTTTCGCTTCGGCATAACGAACCGGTTCGATGCGTCTGTTCCACTTTATATTATTGACTCCAAAGATGGGTTGTGTAAGTTGTAATGTGACAGGAACCGACATAAAATGCCGGTCTCCTCCGGTTCCCAATTGCTTGATATAGTCGAGAGAGGAAGTCAGCGAGAGTTTACCACCGGTAAGCCAGATATTTTGATCGATAGAAAGATCACCGGTAAGCCCCAATGTGTTATTACGGACGAAACCGTAAGAACCGTCCGAATTTTGATAGGAACTATACGATTTGTTATAATTAGGCAGGGTTCCGGTCAGGTTGACTTCCGGCAGAAGATCGGCACGAAAGGTACGAAATTCCCAATAGGCCGTTTTCAATTCATTCAAGGCAACAGCAGCGTCAACAGATTGAATACGCGCCATAGCAATAGCTTCATTCAAGGTTATTTCCCTTTCCTTCTGTGCCGACAATGCCAACGGCAGGCAAACGGCAGCAAGAGCAAACAATATACTTTTCTTTTTCATTATACACAGTATTTTCCACTATGAGAGAATCAAACGATGTGCCAAAAAAGTAAAGTTTTTATTATCAACAGATTAGAAAATAAGAAAAGTGTCCATTTTCGGACACTATGCCCAAAAGTGAACGTTCGATTATTCGCAGTAGTTAGGAAGGCGCACAGTGAAACGAGTGCCTTTACCTACTTCGGAGGTGACGGAGATGGTACCATTCAGACGTTCGATGATGGTCTGACAAATACTTAATCCCAAACCTGCTCCTTGGGTGAAATTATCGACTTTATAGAATCGTTCGAATATATGACGGATACCTTCTTCAGAAATACCGACTCCGGTATCCTCCACAAAGATGCGGGTGTAGCCGGGAACCTCATCATCTTCATAGCCGAAAGTAATGAAACCGCTGCTCGTAAATTTAGCAGCGTTATTTATCAGATTATTCACGACTTGCTGCAAGCGTACATTATCTGTCGTGAGATATTTCTTATCACTTTCGGGCATACGCAACACCAGTTCTACTCCCGGTGGCATATTCAAGCGTTGAGAATCATGGACGGTCTTTAATAACAGCGGCAGGTTATGCTCGGCGAACATAAATTCCATGGTTCCCGATTCGATACGTGACAAATCAAGAATATCATTAATCAAAGCTAGCAACAGGCCACAATTCTTATTAATGGTTCCGATAAACTGGGCAATCTCTTCGCTTGTAAAACCACTCGTATCGCTTAGCAAATCGGAGAAACCTACAATCGCATTCAACGGAGTCCGAATCTCGTGACTCATGTTGGCAAGGAACGCCGATTTCAGTTTGTCAGCCTGGAGGGCTTTATCACGTGCTTCCCTCATCTCCTGCTCGGCAGTCTTATATCGCTGGATACTCTGGCAAACACCTAATATATTGTACAATGAATCTTGTGTCAATCCCGTGATTACGGAAGAACGATATTCCCACCATTCATACTCTCCGTTGACATTCCGCTGACGGAAATTCAGACGGGTATTGGAATCTTCTCCTGTCAATGCTCTATTAAATAACGGACTTATTTCCTTCAAATCATCAGGATGGATAGTGCGATCCATTTCATCACGGGAGATGGTAGTAACCGATTCATCGTATCCAAGACGTTTCAAGAAACCTTGCGGGAAAATGAAACAGTTGGTTTCCATATCAAACTGCCACGGATAGATGGAGCTTTCGTCTACTGCCATATCAAAAAAACGCTTCTGCATTTCTTCATTCGAAATATTCCGTGCGGAAAGTGCCATACCGGTAATCGTATCCTTTGAACGGATCGGGACTATTTCCCCCGACACCGGGAAGTATTTATCACTATGCACTTCTTTCATGAAAGCTCCCTGGGGTATCTTCACACTTTCTCCTTTTGAAGCTACCTGCTTCAGCATTTTATGAAGAATGTCCTGACCGTTATAATATATCTTGAAGATGCTGCCTGCCATCATTCCTTCATAAAAACGGCCCCCTGACTCATACGGCAAATGCAGCATTTGTAATAAGGAGCGGTTTGTGAAATGAATGTGCAAATCGGTATCATACGTTATCACACCATCACGGATGGAATGAAATACATTATCAAACTCATTACGCTGTTCCACAAGTTTATTCTGCACGAGCAGACGAGTCTGTGCCTGAATCCGTCGTTTGGACTCACGCCGGTTGGCACGCATCAACCACACGATAGAAGCTATCAGCAACGCCAGGATAGACGGATAGAGCAGTATAAAAAGGTATTTATATTTTTCCCAATACGGTTCGTTGACGATGGTTCCGCTAGAGGATACTTTATCAGGGTCAATATGAAAATAATCCAACTGTTTATAGTCATAGATGAATCCCTGCGTGATTTCTGTCACTCCTATTTCTTGGGGAGATGTACCTTTTAAGACTAAAGCAGCCCTTTGAGCTGCCGATAATGCTGAAGCATAACTATCGGAATCGTATGCACAGAATACGCCATTAGTTAACCCCACATTCTGACTCGAAAATACGGGAGCTTTTGAGTTTTTGCCAACGAATGAAAGGAAAGGCGACCATTTAGGAGCAACCACCAGACGTTCGTAGCTGTTACGAGGGTAACAAATAGCAGCAATGATGTGACTCGTTGTATGATTTTGGGTATTATAGACTTTCATTCTATAATCCGGATTGTCTTTTTGAAAGATTTTCCACTCTTCTTCAAAATCTTCAAGGCCTTTGTTACTCAAAAAGCTGTTATCTATCACACATACCACTTCTTTCCGCTGGGGAAATATCTTTTGCGCCTGACGCAATATGACATCAAAATCCGGATTGGCAGTGAACCCGCAAACATTGGGATGAGTAGCAATCAGCTCCATATCAGGATACTTAATGCCGAAAAACACGACCGGTATCTGCAAAGGCAACGAATCTCCACAGGCAAAAAGAGTATAGAAAGCTTCATCACTTGCTGTTATAATCAAATCGGTCTGCCTGTCACGAGCACGCTGACAAAAACGACGCATAATTACTTTCTCGGAGTTGAATGCCCAAAAATCGGCATCAAGATACTCCGTTGTTATATTCACCTTCAGGCCACTTTCTTTAAATCCTTTGACCAACCCCTGATTAAGGTCGCTATGCCAAGGAGTCTGTGAGGTGTATGACTGTATAAACAGGATATTGTATGTACGTTCCGCTGCTGCCGCCTGAATAAGAACAGCAAAAAACAGAACGATAAGCAAACAATAGTAGCGTCGATTCATATAATTAAAGCCTGCGGTGTTTTCAATATTATGCCGACAAAGATACGTTAAATCTATTGAGAACAAACAGATAGCCCAAGTTTTTTATTCTTCGCGCAACGCCTCGGCAGGGTGTATGCGAATTACCTGACGAGCAGGAAACCAAATGCCAACGAGAATCATTAAAGATATCAGGAAATAGGTTATGACAAATGTAATAAGAAAACGCACTACTCCCCACTCCATATACCCTTCAGTCAACTCCAGATGGCCGATATTATAACAGATGACGGCGGCAGGCAAAGCAGCCAGAGTCAATAATAGCAATCCTTCTTTATTTAAACGTTGCCAAAGCTGCATCCGGCTGGCCCCGACTGCTATACGAAGCGCAGACTCGGCACGACGGTGCTGCGTACGGAACCAGAAGGTGCCGACAATGCCCAACAGGATATTAAGCAATAAGAAGCCCATCATCCAGAAACGTACCTGTACCTGATTATAACTTCCTTGCTGGAAGTCATTCCGCAGATCTTCATAATCATGCACTTTCAGGATGAATAAGTTACCGACACTCAACTGGTTGGCGGACAATTTCATCAAATGTTCCGCAAAGTCTCTGGAAGTCCCCGGTTTCACCCGCAGACAAACTTCTACACTCGAAGGATAAAGTTCATCGTCAAGTTCGACCATTATCTTTTCAGGAAGTTCAATGGCTACATACCGATCACTGTAGTTAGGCCAGAAGTCATTGTAACGCACCTTCTTCGAAACTCCCCCTATCTTGTACACTTTCGTAGAATCATCCACATCGACCATTTCTTTACCCAACAGCGTACGATCGCCTTTATAATCTTTGGGCAAGAAATTTTCACCAACAACGACATTGCCATTCCTTAAAGCTTGCACCAACGGCTGATAACCACGCCCATCAGCACTTTGATAACGAAAGACCTGAAAAAAGTCAGGGGTTACCGAACGCCGTAGCGGATTACTAACTAATGTATCGATACGTAACATACTACCGGAGTTACTCCCGATATAGGGACGCGCATTATTGGATATTGAAACGGCCTCCACTTCCGGCAATCTCCGGAGACGATTGGTCAACTCGATAATATCTTGTCCTAAAGATGTACTCTTTTGTTCTTTCGAAAGATAGGAATTACTCTTGTCGTTTTTCAGGCTTAGTTCCAAATAATACGTATCGGTAATATCAAATCCTACCGGTTCGTAATAAGTACGCGCTGTCACATACGTCCAGTCGACCACATACCACAGGACCACAAAAACAATTAATAGTTCTGACCACAACCATCCGTTTGACCGGCGCTCGTTCCATATTTGTTTTAATAGTTGCATTTTCTTTAGAATTTAGATGAGTTGAAGAATTATCTTTCGTTAATAGCATCCACAATATTGGTGCGAGTTACTCTCCATGCCGGAATGGCGGCACTTAATAAATTGAGTAGGAAGCAAGCCAGAAATGCCAGCAGGAATACGGTAGGATCGAACAGTAAGTCGACACACATGGTCCGCAAATCCTCCACACCATTGGATACAAAGTCTACGGAGAAAAGCATTCCTCCCAAAAGGAAAGCGGCGACATAACTTAATACAAGTCCGAGAATTCCTCCGAACAGGGAATAAAGCATGTCTTCGGATAGTACCTGCATCATAAGCTCCCGTCTGGGGGCACCAAAGGCTTTTCGCACTCCTATTTCGGAGATACGCTTACGCATGCGTGACAAAGTAAGTCCGGACAAGTTGACGGCAGGAACAATCAATAAGACAAGTAATGTCAGTATGTATTGCCGTACTGCTTCTTTCACAGCAGGAGGATTGTTGGCGGAATAGCGTTGCGCGGCTACGAAATAAGTATCAGGCTGTCCGCGATAGAGTAAATCGAAATTGGGATGCCCTGCCATAAAGATAGCCCGCAAGCGGTCAGCCTCCTGACGAATAGCCGGAAAATCGTCTTTTGATTTAGCCAGTATATAGACGGCAGTCATACCCATGATATTGTCATCGCCCCAAGTGGCTGTGAAGGCACTTGTTGAACTCAAAGGAATCCAAACTTGTGCATAGGCGTACTTCGCCAGTTTAGAGACCGGACGTACCACTCCGCAAACAATATAAGCCGAATGATTCAGAAGGAATGTTTTTCCAACCACTTCTGACGTTCCGAACAAACGGCGAGCCATATCTTCGGAAATCACAGCTTTTGCTGCTCCGGCATCAAAATCGGCATTATCATACGGTTTACCAGATAGAAACTCAAATTCAAATATTTTCCAGAAAGCATCGTCTGTTTGCAACACACTACAACTTTCCATCTCACCTGCCGGTTTAGCAGCCAGCATTGTTTCCTGCCAGATATTGGTTATGGAAACAACTTCGGGAATTGTCATTGCTTTGAAACAAGCCTTTGCCGTATTGTATCCGATAGGGCCATTGCTTTGCCAATTCACGTTGGACTTACTTTGAAGTCCGGCAAACCGGAAAATAAGCATCCGGTCACGATGGGTTTCCGGTGCAAAGGGAGCAATAGTCGCACGTAAAGTAATCACAATTACCATTATCATAGCAATAGCCAAAGCTGTACCAATAATGGAAATAGAAGAAAGCAGTTTATTTTCTCCCAACAGATGGAATGCTTGTTTAAAATAGAGTTTTATCATGATCGTTACCAGTATAAAGTTCAGTATATTTCTTACTCGTCTCTTAGTGCTTCGGCCGGTTGCACTTTCATTGATTGCAGAGCCGGATACAACACGCCAAGAATAATCATTATCGCCATCAAGAGATATGTCAGTAAAATGGCTATCAGGAAACGGGGTACTGCAAATGCCATTTGTGATATATCCACCAGTTCAGTATATCCAATATTGAATGCAATCAATACGGCAGGAAGAGCCGACATGCTTAACAGTAACAAACCTTCCGTAATCAAACGATAGAATATGTTTTTCCGGTTAGCTCCCATCGCCATGCGTAAAGCAACTTCTCCCCGGCGTTGCTGGGTACGGAACCAGAAAGTGCCGATCACTCCCAGAAAGATATTCAACAACAGGAAAAAGAGAATACAGAACTGGGTACGTAATTCATTATCATTGTCTATCTCACTGGCTGTCCGGACTTTGCTTAATGGAGTGACATCAAGTATATAAACATTCCCTACCTGATAGATACGGTCGGCATCATTCATAAGACGTTCCACAAAGCCATCGTCTACACCTTCGCGGACACGCAGACTTAATTCGAGATAGGCTACGTTTTCGACTGTTTCCATTTGTTCGTCAGAAAGGTAAGTGCCGATATAGGTTCCGGTAAAAGGTTTTCCGGCAATGTTATAATGATCGTAGCGAACGGGCTCTGTTAAAGCTGCAATACGAAAGTTGGTATCACTCATGCGAACTTCTTTACCCAAAAGGTCTTTTCCGTGGAAAGTAGCATCCGGATAATAGTCTGCAACATCGACAGGAACGATTATTGTATTTTTCTCCAGAGCTTTCACCAGACTTTCATGACCGGAACCATCGATATTCCGGAAACGAAACACCTTATAATATTCAGGAGTCGTCCAACGATCCATCGTACTTATCCAAACCGTGTCGTTATCCGGAAAACGGAAACTCGCTCCACTGCACCCTTCATTGTATGGAATACTGTTTTGAGAGATACAGACAGATTCAACTTCCGGATGACGGGACAAACGTCCGGCTATTTCCCTTAAAGCAGTCATATCATCTTTAACAGTCAGCTCCGGATTGAAATCGGTAGATTTATCGGTAAGACGGTTCATACGTAATACATACGTATTTTCTATATTAAAGCCCATTGGCTGATAATAGATATGCAAAGTGACATAAACCAAATCAACGATATACCACAATACGACAAACACCAACAATAGCTCAATCCATAGAAAAGCATTGCTCCGGCGCTCATTATATATTTGTTTCAATAACTGTTTCATCATTTCATCTTTGGTTTATTGCATCTACAATGTTCATTCTCGACACTCTCCAAGCCGGAATTCCGGCACTCAATAGATTTAATAACAGGCAGAAACAGAATGCAACGAGAAACGTCAACGGACTGAACAGCATATCAGTGGAAAGAGAAGTTTCCCCGGCAAGACCTGCATTCTCACTGTTATCAAAAAGGAATGAGTTTAACAGGAAAGTAGCTGAATAGCTCAATATCAGTCCCAGTACTCCCGCAAGCAGTGTCAATATCAGATTCTCCCAGAATACCTGTCGCAACAATTCGTTGGCAGTAGCACCGAATGCTTTCCGGACACCGATTTCCGTCATACGCTTCCGCATGCGGGATAAAGTCATACTACTTAGGTTGATAGCTGGAACCAAGAGGAGAATCACAATGATAAGAATGAATCGCCTGACAATGTGTTTCATATCCAAGTCTGTCCCCCAATGGCGGTAAAGGTAGGCAAATTGAGTATCCGGCTGACCACGATAAATCAATTCCATATCCTTCAGCTTACTATTGTAGACCTGACGATATTTTTCGACTTCAGCACGAATAGCCGGAAAATCGTCGGACGAACGTGCAAGGATGACCGCCCGCATAGGTCCCATCAGATTTTCTCTCCACGAGAAAGAAGCCAAATCTGTTGATGTATAGGGAATCCAGACCTGTGCATAAGAAGCTGTCGCCAACTTTGATACGTCTTTCACTACTCCTGTAATGGTATAATCCGCTTTATTTAATTGGATGGTACGCCCTACCACGTCAGTTGTACCGAACAGGTGGCGTGCCATACTGGCAGAAACCACTGCCTTGGACAGCCCACTCTCAAAATCGGCTTTCGTATATGGTTTGCCACACAAGAATTCAAAGCAAAAGACTTGCCAGAACGCTTCATCCGTTTCCATTTCATCTACACTCATCCTGCCTCCTCCGGGAAGAGAAGCACGCATCTTATTATTAACGGAAGTAATGGTAACCGCTTCAGGTATTGTCAACGTCTTAAAGCATTCACGGGCAGTCGTGACGGACATCTGGCTGCTGGCAGCATTATTGTGTTGCTCTTTATGCCGGGACGTCATTGCCTTGACATACAATGATCGTGAACGGTTAACTTCCGGCACGCAGTCTTTTATCCGTATCTGCAATGTCAGCACGATCACCATTATCATGCAAATAGCCAAAGCTGTACCTACCATACAGACAATACTAATAAGCCGGTTCTCTTTCAACTGGTAAAGAGCTTGCTTTATGTATTGCTTCCACATCTTCTTATTCTTTTTTTGATTTGATTCTACAGGAGTTCACAGAAGAATGTTCTACATTAGAAATTCCAACCTTTCTCTGTTACGTCTTTACACTTCAGGTTTTTGGAGTTGATTTTACCAACGCCATCCCGCTTAAAGAAAGCTGCATCCGCTTTACCGGATACAGTGATATTTCCTACTCCATCCACTTTAGCTTTGATAGTGCTGCAATCAACATTCAACTTCATATTGCCTACTCCGTCAACATCTAGTTTCAACTCATCGCAATATAGACTTTTCACGTTACAGTTGCCTACTCCATCAAGTTCGAAAGCTATATTTTTAAGTTTTAGTTCTTCTTTTGCATCGAAGTTTCCTACTCCGTCTATTTTCACTTTACTCAAATCGGGAGCAGTAATATAGAAAGTCAGATTCTTGATATTCTTGGCATTTTTATCTTTATAAGAGATAACCAGAGTTCCATTTTTCACTGTCACCCTTGTTTTCTCTACAAATTCAGAAGGACCTTCCAGACGACAGGCGCATCCTGCCGATTGAGTAAAAATAATATTCCCGACAGATTGCAGGTTTATGGCAGAAAACTCGTCTACATTATAATCTTTACTCACATTTTGTGCCGATAGCGAACAGAAAGCAACACTTAACAGGACAGCTATCGCAACGATGAAAATATTCTTTGTCATGATGATTTTTAATTTAGAGATACATTAATCAATTTTTCCATTTAGTTCTAATCGTAAGAGGCCGTTTCTATTGTACCTGGCGTCCATCGAAGAAACGAATAGTGCGCGAAGTCTGCTTCGCCTGTTCTTCATTATGGGTAACCATCACGATAGTACGTCCGTCTTCCTTATTCAACCGATGAAGCAGTTCCATTACTTCAGCTCCCATCTTTGAATCCAAGTTACCTGTCGGCTCATCGGCAAGGATTATTTCGGGATTACCAATAATCGCACGGGCAATAGCTACACGTTGGCACTGCCCACCGGAAAGTTGTGTAGGAAAATGTCTCATACGATGGCTTAATCCTACTTTTTCCAATACCTCTTGTGCCAACCGCTTTCGCTCACTACTGCCAACACGGCGATAAAGTAAAGGCAACTCCACATTATCCGTCACATTCAACGAATTAATCAAATGAAAAGACTGAAATACAAAACCGAGCGTTTTATTACGAAAAACCGCCAGTTCCTTGTCTTTCATTCCTTCGGTACGTATTCCGTTGATTTCCACCATTCCCATTGTAGGTGCATCAAGCAATCCCATTATGTTCAGCAGGGTGGATTTTCCGCATCCGGAAGGTCCCATTATACTTAGAAATTCTCCACGTTCTACCGTCAGATTCACATTCTCCAATGCTACCGTCTCAATCTCGTCCGTACGATAAATCTTAGAAAGAGAGTTCAATGTTATCATAACTTCTAGTATTTAGTTTATTTAATTTTCAACTTATTCTTGTTCTTATAAGCACTCATATCGCTTACTACTACTTTATCACCCGGTTGCAATCCGCTCAACACTTCTACATATTCAAAATTAGAATCTCCTAACTGTATTTTACGTTTTACCAGTTCATTATCCGAATTGCAGACAAAAAGTTCATATTCACCGCGTCCCACATAGAAAGAGCCATTGGCTACGCGCATTACATCTTCTTTCACAGCATTCATCACATAAACATCTGTCTTTAGTCCGGAACGTAAGCGGCGGTGATTATCTTCTTTCAACTGAACGGTAAATGATATCACACCATTCTTGGATAGTGGTGTAACACTGCTAACTGTCCCTTCCAGTTTGTCACTCCCTATCTTAACAATTGCTTTTCCTCCGGCTGCTACACGGTCACCGTACGTATCCGCAATCTCACCTTCCACTTTAAAATGGCTCAAATCAGAAATGATAGCCACCTGTCCGCCTTCGGAAATCTGTGCACCGATCTGGTTATTAATATAGGTAAGAATAGCTTTACGCGGGGAACGGATTTGTGCATCATCCAACGTACGTTTCTTTTCGGAAAGGCTCTTGCGGAAGATATTAAAATCAAGCTCCTGAACTTTTAGTTCGGCAGCAGCTACTTCCTTCTCATTTTTATATTGTTGCTGAAGTTGTTCGTACTCTAATTGAGCCACATTATAGCTCAATTCAGCCTGGCGTACCTTATCCGTTGTTCCTGCACCGAGACTGTCCAGATAGTGTTCATTTCTCAACTCCACTTTCATACGACTCAATTTCATTGCCGAAACTTTAATCTGCATTGCCATATCGGAAAGTTTCGTCTGATTATTGACGCGAAGCTGATCAAGCTTATACTGGCGCATTTGTTCCTCGTCCAGTAACTTCTTATATTCAATTTCCGTACTCTGAAGGTCCAGTTTCAGAATCGGAGTACCTACGTCTACGCTATCTCCCCCTTTTTTATAGACTTCAATAATACGACTGTTGATCGGAGAATTGATAATTTCTTCAAAAGCAGGGACAACCTTACCGGAAGCACTGACACTTACCTCAATCACCCCTTTATCGACTGTGGAAAAGACAAGATCCTTTGCCTCCACTCCTGCCCTTAATACAGATATAAGTACACTGATGGCAATAATACTTGCCACTCCAATGGATGAATAACGAATAATCTTCTTATTACGTTCTTTTTGACGTACCTCTTTAGGAATTTCTCTGTCCATATCCGATCATTTACTATTTTATGATGTATCAATTCGGTACTTCATATACCAAATCTGTGCCAAAATCGTAAATGATTGATAAATAGAAGATAACAAAAAACACAGAGTGTCCGATATCGGACACCCTGTACGAATTTACCATTCAGAATAGAATCTATCATCCTGCCAGCAGGAAGCCTGTCTATTTGGATGATGACGTAGTAGAGGGGTTCTTTTCCTCTTGTATCAGTTCTTTCCCCCAATGGGTAGTCTCCTCCACCTTTTCACGATCACGAATCTCTTTTGCTTTACGGGCATAGACAATCATACGCATAGACTGATCGTAAGTGAAATAATTCCATACCCAATTCAAGAGTACAATAACCTTATTGCGTACCCCAAGAATAGAGCGCAGATGAACAACCAGCCACATCACCCAGGCAAACCATCCCTGCATCTTTACTTTACTAAACTCTGCTACGGCACGATTGCGTCCTACAGTCGCCATCGAACCCAAATTACGGTAATGGAAAGGTTTCATCTCCCGTCCTTTCTCCATACGTACCAGATTCTTTGCCAACAATTCTCCTTGCTGGATAGCCACTTGCGCCAATTGAGGATGTCCGTTCGGGTAATTTTCATCAGCTAACTGAATACATTGGTCGCCAATAGCAAACACATTATTCATCCCCTCTACACGGTTAAATGAATCGACCTTAATACGTCCTCCACGCCCAATCAGAGAGGCATCCAGATTGCCGATAGTCACACCGGTGACACCACTCACCCAGATAAAAGTACGCGTGGCAATCTCTGTACCATCTTCGAGTACTACTTTATGGTCACGATAATCCACAACGCGTTTATTCAACAGGATATTTACTCCCATTTCACGGAGAAACTGTTCAGCATGTGCAGATGATTCTTCCGACATTCCGGCAAGCAATCGCGGCCCGGCTTCAATCAAATAGATGTGCATCAGACTGCTGGGCATATCAGGATAATCATTCGGCAAGACGAATTTCTTCATCTCGGAAAGTATTCCGGCTACTTCTATCCCGGTAGCTCCACCTCCCACAATTACAATATTCAATAATTCTTGTTGTTCCTGCTTCGTTGAACAGGTCAGCGCTCGTTCCAGATTAGCCAGAAGAGCGTTTCGCAATCCCATCGCTTCTGACACATTTTTCATCGGCATGGCTTCCTCTTCGATATGTTTATTACCGAAATAGTTGGTTGTAGTACCTGCTGCTAACACCAGATAGTCATATTCTGCTTTTCCGATGGAAGTCTGTATCATATTCTTTTCCGGGAAAATGGCACGTACTTCCGCCATACGGAAATAGAAATCTTTCCGATGCTGGAATATTTTACGGAAGGGGAAGGATATGGAAGTTGGCTCCATACCAGCCGAAGCCACCTGATAAATCAAAGGAGGAAACTGATGATAGTTGTTTTTATCTATCAATACGACTTGAAAGCCTGACTTTTTCAGCTTGTTAGCCAGTTTCAAGCCACCGAAACCACCGCCTACTATGACGACACGTTTCTTATTACTTTTTGCAATGTTTAGACTCATATTCTAATCATGTTTTATCAAGATAATAACACATGAATGAGTCATTAAGTTTCCGAAATTCGAAACTTTTGAGAGAAGTCTCTACCGCAGACGCAATCTATCTCCGATTTCCGGAACATACTCACCATCCTTACGATTCATCTTATACAGATTTTTGAGGCGGATACCATATTTTTGAGAGATGCCATGCATGGAATCTCCATCTTTCACAACATATACAGTATAAGGTTTGGAAGCCTTTTTCTTCTTGCTCTTCAGGTAGATGATATCTCCTTCCATCAAGGTATAATCACGCTGCAAGTCGTTGTACTTCACAAGTTTCTTCCAACTAATATCGAATTCCTTGCCTAAATCTTTAAAGGTATCACCGTTGCGGGCTACCACATAAGCAATATCATTAGCGATATACACCTGATGCGGGCTCATCAACCAAGGATTCTTTTTCAGTTTCCGTTCCGAATATACCCCCTTACGGTCGTATTTATACAAGTCATAATCTTCGATAATTGTAATCAGACGATTAGCATAAGAAGGATCGGTAGCATAGCCTGCTTTTTTCAGTCCACGCGCCCAGCCTTTATAATCGGTGATGTCCAGTTTAAAAAGAAAAGCGTAACGGGCACCTCTTCTAAGGAAGTCGGAATGATCTTCGTAAGAGTCACGCGGATGCTTATAAGCACGGAAACATTCGTTACGGGCATCATCATCATGACGAACCGTACGTCCCCGCCAACTGCCACCACACTTAATACCAAAGTGGTTATTACTCTTTCGTGCCAACTGGCTGTATCCGGCACCGCTTTCCAGCAATCCTTGTGCCAATGTAATACTCGCCGGAATCTTATGAAGCTTCATCTGTTCAACAGCCAAATCACTATACTTATTTATATACTCGACGTAACGGGCATTCCGTTTCTGTGCCTGCACTCCTACGGCAAAGAAAAAAACAACGGTTAAAAAGATAAGTCTATGCAGTTTATTCTCCATTTTTATTCAGATGTGAATTAGATGGCACAAAAATCTGAAAAATAATTGGGATTATCAATCTCTTTCCTAACTTTGTAACATTAATTGTAGAAACCAATACCCTGACGTATATGAAAGACCTCACAATTACCGCTATTATTAAAGTATATCAATATGATGAGTTGAATGAGGGCGATCGGTCACTTATAAAGACTGCCATGGAGGCAACAGCTCGTAGTTATTCTCCGTACTCCCATTTCTCCGTAGGTGCCGCTGCGCTATTGGGCAACGGGACAGTAGTGACAGGAACCAATCAGGAAAATGCGGCCTATCCGTCGGGGCTTTGTGCAGAACGTACTACCCTATTCTATGCCAACTCCCAATATCCCGACCAACCGGTTGTCACTCTTGCCATCACGGCACGAACGGAAAAAGATTTCATCGACCAACCGATTCCTCCCTGCGGCGCTTGCCGGCAAGTGATTCTGGAAACGGAAAAGCGTTACAAACAACCCATCCGTATCCTATTATATGGCAAAGAATGTATCTACGAAGTAAAAAGTATAGGCGATCTACTGCCATTATCATTTGACGCATCAGCAA
Organism: Bacteroides sp. OF03-11BH; assembly: GCF_003604005.1. NCBI lineage: Bacteria > Pseudomonadati > Bacteroidota > Bacteroidia > Bacteroidales > Bacteroidaceae > Bacteroides > Bacteroides sp. OF03-11BH. The sequence continues at coordinate 130,667 of NZ_QTMW01000017.1, forward strand.
TGGAGGATTAATTATGTTACAACAATATCACACGAAACTAAAAGGAACACTCGCACTTACAGACTCTTATCTGACAGAAAAAGCACTGCAAAAAGAAAAGGGGCTTTATAAATTTATATGGGTACGCAGCGGAAGCATCACAGTAGAAATCGACCACCAGGAAATGACGCTTACCAAAGATGAAGTGATTTCACTCACTCATCTGCAACACCTCGAATTTAAATCGATTGATGGTGAATACCAGACTTTGCTGTTCAATAGCAATTTCTATTGTATCTATGGCAACGACCATGAAGTGTCATGCAGCGGCTTCCTGTTCAACGGTTCATCGCACCTGATCCGTTTCACACTGAACGAAAAAGAACGTAAAGAACTTGACACTATTACCGAAGCACTGGAAAATGAGTTTACCGTTTCCGACAGCCTGCAGGAAGAGATGCTGCGCATCCTGCTGAAACGTTTCATTATCCAATGTACCCGGATTGCACGTCATCGCATGAATATCACCCGTGAAAAAGAATCCGGTTTTGAGATTGTCCGCCAATACTATAACTTGGTCGACGAGCATTACCGGACGAAGAAACAGGTGCAGGACTATGCCGATATGTTGCATAAATCTCCCAAGACACTATCGAACATCTTTTCTACCTGCAAACTGCCTTCGCCGCTTCGGGTTATCCACGAACGGGTGGAAGCGGAAGCTAAACGTCTCCTGCTTTACAGCAACAAAAGCGCCAAAGAGATTGCCGATATTCTGGGATTTGAAGACCAGGCTTCTTTCAGCCGTTTCTTCAAAAATATGACCGGACAGAGCGCCGTGCAATTCAGAAACACACAGGAAGGGAAAAATTGACAAGGCATACGGAAGTATTGCTATTTTGGGGGTAGTGGAAATGGACGACCTTTGCAACATAAGATAAACCCATTAAAACCCCAACAAAATGAAAGAGAAATTGATCGCTTTACTGACCTTCACTTCAAGTCTGAAAAGTTTTGGTATGAAATTTATCCGCGTTGCCATCCTGGTAGTATTTGTATGGATAGGCGGATTGAAGTATTTCCATTATGAAGCCGACGGGATTGTTCCGTTTGTTGCCAACAGTCCTTTTATGAGTTTCTTCTATGCTAAAGGTGCACCCGAATACAAAGAACATAAAAATGCGGAAGGTGCTTTTGTCCCGGAAAATCGTGCATGGCACGAAGCAAACCGCACTTATACTTTCTCTTACGGACTGGGAGCTCTTATTATGGGTATCGGCATACTGGTATTCTTGGGAATCTTTTTCCCAAAAGTGGGATTGGCAGGCGACACCCTCGCCATTATCATGACGCTCGGCACACTTTCTTTTCTTGTCACCACCCCGGAAGTCTGGGTTCCCGACTTGGGAAGCGGAGAATTCGGTTTCCCATTACTATCCGGTGCAGGGCGGTTGGTGATTAAAGACATTGTGATCCTAGCCAGTGCCGTAGTGTTATTATCCGACTCGTCACAACGCGTACTCAAAACACTTAAAAAAGACTAAGACAACCACTAAAGAGGATTCTGACTTCTTGCCATTGCGGAACAAATCGTATTTTCAGACTGTTATATAGTCTCATACAAATCGTTAATACAAGAAGTTATGAAACAATATGATGCAATTATTATAGGATTCGGCAAGGCAGGGAAAACCCTGGCTGCCGAACTTTCCAACCGCGGATGGCAAGTGGCCATCGTAGAACGTTCCAACATGATGTATGGAGGAAGCTGTCCGAATGTAGCCTGTGTCCCAACAAAGACACTGGTGCATGAAGCAGAGGTTTCCGCTTTGCTTTACCACGATGATTTTCCGAAGCAGGCGAATATGTACAAACAGGCCATCGGCCGAAAGAACCGCCTCACTTCCTTTCTTAGGAATGATAATTACGAAAGACTAAGCAAACGTCCTAATGTGACTATCTATACTGGAACGGGGTCTTTCATATCCGCCGATACCATAAAAGTGGAACTTCCCGAAGGAGAAATCGAACTGAAAGGAAAAGAGATATTTATCAACACGGGGTCTACTCCCATTATCCCTGCAATAGATGGTATTCAGCAAAGTCAGCACGTATATACCAGTAGTGCGCTTTTGGACTTAAGTGTACTTCCTCATCACCTGATTATCATAGGTGGAGGATATATCGGACTGGAGTTCGCTTCTATGTATGCCGGTTTCGGCAGTAAAGTGACGATACTCGAAGGAGGAAACAAATTTATGCCTCGCGAAGATCGGGATATTGCAAACAGCGTCAAAGAAGTGATGGAGAAGAAAGGTATTGAAATCCATCTGAACGCTCGTGCACAGTCTATCCATGACACGAATGACGGAGTGACACTGACTTACTCGGACATATCCGACGGTACTCCTTATTATGTAGATGGAGATGCCATTCTTATCGCAACGGGACGTAAACCGATGATTGAAGGATTGAATCTGCAAGCAGCGGGTGTAGGAGTTGATGCTCACGGAGCTATCATCGTAAACGATCAGTTACGCACTACTGTTCCTCATATATGGGCAATGGGAGATGTGAAAGGCGGATCGCAATTTACTTATGTCTCGCTAGATGATTTCCGGATTATCCGTGACCAGCTCTTCGGTGACAAGAAACGTGATATCGGAGACCGTGATCCTGTGCAATATGCAGTGTTTATTGATCCGCCATTGGCACATATCGGAATCAGTGAAGAAGAAGCTCTGAAAAGAGGATATTCATTTAAGGTTTCCCGGTTGCCGGCTTCCTCTATCGTTCGTACCCGCACATTAAGGCAGACTGATGGTATGCTAAAAGCTATCATCAATAATCATAACGGGAAGATTATGGGCTGTACTCTATTCTGTGCCGATGCTTCAGAAATCATCAATATCGTAGCTATGGCGATAAAAACAGGGCAAACCTCTACATTCTTGCGCGATTTTATCTTCACGCATCCCAGTATGAGTGAGGGATTAAATCAACTGTTTGATGTATAAGAATAAGAAAGAATATAACTCACTTCTAAAACAGAGCCTCTGAATAGGGTAAACAGAGGCTCTATTTGGAGTAATCGGAGGCTCTGAATGAGGTAAACGGAGCCTCTAAATAAATGAAACTCATTCTTTTTCAGTCTTAATAGAGTGAAATCTAATAGAAAGTGTTATCTTTGCAACCAAGTTAAACTATATACCTACCGCAATGAGAATTAGTAAGTAAGACAACACTTCTAAGTAAACATCACTTTTCTTATATGCTTTTTCTATTTCGTTAAGCATCACGAAATCCGTGTTGTTTAGCCAGTATTGTGTTTGTCGTTCCCCCCTATCCTGTGATTTTCCCTCACTCTATTTTCAACCTCAAACCCAATAGATCATTATGTCTATAAGTATTCAGCAAATCAGCTATATCCATCCGGATAAAGAAGTATTATTCAGTGATCTCAATTTCGCCATCAGTAAGGGGCAGAAACTGGGATTAGTCGGTAACAATGGGTGCGGTAAATCTACTTTGCTGCAAATTATTGCCGGACAACTTTCACCCTCTTCCGGTGTCATTGTCCGTCTGGACGACCTATATTATATCCCGCAACATTTCGGGCAATATGATTCATTGACTATCGCTCAAGCACTCCAGATAGAACGTAAGCAACAAGCCTTACATGCTATCCTGTCAGGAGATGCCTCAAACGAAAATTTCGTCATCCTGGATGATGACTGGAATATTGAAGAACGTTCCATTGCCGCTCTCGATTTATGGGGGCTAGGACAGTTTACTCTATCCTACCCGATGAATTTGCTTAGCGGCGGTGAAAAGACCCGTGTATTTCTGGCAGGGATGGACATTCATCACCCATCTGTCGTACTTATGGATGAACCGACCAATCATCTCGATTCTTCCGGCAGACAACGTTTATATGACTGGGTAGAGAAATATCGTTCCACCCTGTTGGTGGTAAGTCATGACCGTACCCTGCTCAATCTTCTCCCCGAGATTTGCGAACTGGAGAAGCATCAAATCAATTATTATGGCGGAAATTACGAATTCTACAAAGAACAAAAAACGCTGATGCAGGAAGCATTGCAACAACGTATTGAAGAAAAAGAAAAGGCACTACGTATTGCCCGTAAAGTGGCTCGCGAAACGGCCGAACGCAGGGACAAACAGAATGTACGCGGCGAAAAGAGTAATATAAGAAAAGGAGTTCCACGCATTGTATTGAACGCACTCCAAGGGAAATCCGAGAAGAGCACTAGTAAACTGACTGGCGTTCATCAGGAAAAAGCCGAGAAGTTAACAAATGAACGCAACCAGCTTCGAGGTTCGCTCTCTCCGACTGCGGCATTAAAAACCGACTTCAACAGTTCCTCGCTTCATACCGGGAAGATATTAGTGACAGCAAAAGAGATTAACTTCAGTTATCATTCCAATTCGGTTAACAATGATATTCTGACGAATAATGAAATAAATTCGTCTGACACAGGTTATCTTCCCAATCCGAATAGCAATGATATTCAGGAAAATAGTATCTCAAAACAACAGCTTTGGCAAGCTCCTGTCAGTTTTCAGCTAAAGAGCGGAGACCGCCTCCGTATAGAAGGAGCCAACGGTAGCGGGAAAACAACTCTATTGAAATTAATCACCGGCCAACTTCAACCACAGGAAGGAACCCTGACACGGACGGACTTTAGCTATGTCTATTTGAATCAAGAGTATTCGATCATTGACGACCGGAACAGTATTCTTGAACAGGCTTACGCTTTCAACAGCCGGAATCTGCCGGAGCATGAAATAAAGATTATTCTACACCGTTACTTGTTTCCTGCATCCGAATGGGACAAATCCTGCCGGAAACTTAGTGGTGGTGAGAAAATGCGTCTCGCTTTCTGCTGTCTGATGATTAGTAACAATACCCCTGATATGTTTATCCTGGATGAACCTACCAACAATTTGGACATACAAAGTATTGAAATTATCACTGCTACTATCAAAAATTATGCAGGTACTGTGATAGCAATCTCACACGACAATTATTTTATTCAGGAAATTGGTGTCGAACAATGCATTTTATTGAGTTAGTCTATTGATATTTTATCCAGGGCAACCGCACCAATATTTAATTCATATTCGCACAGTTTTGAATAAAATAATGGAGTATTCTGGAAACGTTGTGGT